>JBAXWB010000021.1 GCA_037128595.1 bacterium | reverse complement strand
TGTTTCATCAAACCGACGTGTGCATGTGATTGGTTTCATTCTTTATAAACCCAACTAGTTATTATGCCGATCCCGTTTTATCAGGATAAACCGATCCAGCGTCCAAATCCTGTCCCATTATCGCTTTATATCAGGAACAGCCATTTTCAATGCAAGCACTTGATTTCCAACAAGTCACACCCAATAACGCTTCTTCCGTCAATCCCTGATAATGCTACCGCTACTTCCCGTTATCAACGGCCAGGACCCTTGATAATGCTACCCGTCTGTCCCGTTATCATCTTGAAATCGGGAAATATCTGAACTTACGACTACCCATCCCTACTCATCGGTTTTATCAGGCTTATTTGCCCTTAATCAATATTCAGGCACGCTCCTGCTCCGTCAATTATCAGGCTAGCCGTTGCTGAATATAATCTCTACCAAGGGGGTTGGTCTATTCAAATTTCTGGAAATGGATCCCAGAGGGCCAATCTCAAGCAAACAAGGGAAACAGTACAATGCAAACACAGCAGGAAAACCAGCATAAACCACAGGAACGTAAGCTCATGGATAGGGTCCGCGACAGGATTAAGGTCAAGCACTACTCCCGAAGCACGGAGAGCATCTACTGCCATTGGATTCTAAAGTACATCCTCTTTCACAAAAAACGCCACCCTGCCGAGATGGGTAAGCCAGAGATCGAGGCCTACCTCAACTACCTCGCTCGTGACCGGCACTACTCGGCCTCCAGCCAGAACCAAGCATTCAACGCCATCCTCTTCCTCTACCGAGAGGTTCTGGAGACCGAACTACCACAGGGCATCAATGCCATACGGGCCAAAACCCACAAGCACATCCCTGTCGTCCTGTCGATGGGAGAAGTCCAGCAGGTTATCTTAGGTATGCAGGACCCTTTCAAGCTGATGGCCGAACTGCTCTACGGCGGTGGTCTCAGGGTGAACGAGTGCATGAACCTGCGGGTCAAGGACATTGATCCTGAGCGGCGCAGCATCATGATTATGGACGGTAAGGGCTGTAAGGATCGCATCACCATACTACCCGAACGTGTCATTCCGCGTCTGCTAGAGCACATTAAGAAGGTTAAGTTCGTACACGACCGGGATCTTGCGCTGGGATTCGGCAAGGTGGTGCTGCCAGACGCGTTGAACCGGAAGTATCCCAAGGCGAGCCAGGAGCTCAGATGGCAATACCTGTTCCCCCAGAAAAACCTGTTCACCAACCCTAAGACAGGCGAGCGGGGGCGCTGGCATGTCGACGATAGCATCCTCAGAAAGGCGTTCCGGATAGCGGCACTAAATACTGGCATTCATAAGCGTGTAACGCCTCATTGCTTCCGTCATTCATTCGCCACTCACCTGCTGGAGAACGGTTATAACATACGGGCCGTGCAGGAACTGCTTGGCCACAAGAGCGTGGAGACCACCATGATTTACACGCACGTCATGAGCAAAGGGAATCTTGCGGTAAGGAGCCCCCTGGACATCTTTTTAGTCCCCCCTTCTTGATTTTTGAGTAGTGTCCCTATCCCCAAAGTAGATATTGGGCAAGGGACACTATTTATTTCAAGAATGCTTTCACATTTATATTGGGTGCATAAACTATTTAACCGAAAACTGACTAGGCCCTCAGCCCTCCGTAACAGATGGCAAATTCATGGCACGGGCAAGGCATCATATCAAAGCGGCAAAATAGCCGTCGTGACCCACCGGCGTAAGGTTTTCATGAAGGGCTCATTGTAGTCGTCATTCACCCCGCCCAGGGTATGGCTGGTCAGGTAGGAGATGACCTGTTGCGGCGCGCCGGCCTCCGTCAGCATCGAGGCGAATGTCTTCCGGCAACTATGAAGGGATGGATGCCCCTTATTCGTATCTGGAATTTTCGCCTTTTTGATATAACGGGTTATCACCTGCGAAATGTTCGGGGGATTATATTGCCATTGGGCACCAATTCCCTGTAGCACCCATCCCGTCTTTTGCGGCCCAATCTTCAACAGTTCGGCATATACTTGATCTGTCATGGGCATATCAACTTCTGGCTGATTACGCGCGTCTGTCTTTTTGGGGATGACATGGATTATCCTCTTTTTCATATCTATTTCATCCCAGCTCAGCGGCGCAAGATCACTCACCCGTTGTCCGGTTGAATATGCAAGCATGAACAAGGTCCTGTGTTCTCCCGGCAGGATTTTATGGATAGCCTTACATTCTTTGCAGGAAAGTGCGCGATATCTGCCCCCTTTGGGCTTTTTCAATGAATGCTTTCCAGCCCATGGACTAATAGAGTCAGGATGCAGTGTGTGCCAAATAATCCGCAAAACAACCAGATGTTTATTGACGGTTGATGCGTCTTTCGGCCTCAGCTTACCATACCGGATGTCCCCCTTTTCAAGGTCGGATACATACTGGTCACATATTTCACGAGTCAGGTCCCGCGTGTATTTCAGCGACTGCGGAGCCCATTTCAGGAACCGATTGAAGTACCCTCGATAATCCGCCAAGGTAACCTCTTTAGTCCCTGAAGGGCGGGAGTGGTTTGCAAGATATCGCTCAAACGCTTCAGCAAGAGGAATGTCTGATGCTGATTGCGCTGTATGATGAAGTAGTGCTTTAGCACGATCACCGATTTCAGCCTGTTTCCTCAGCCATTCTTCTTCTGATTCCTTCGTATCATTGCGGGGCAAGAGATTCACTTTCTCTTCAGCCCAACGGGATTTTGCTATCAGGTAGTCCGTCGTTTTCAGGTTTTTTACGGTTCGCTTTCCGTGGACTACATAAGCGACATAGAAATTCCCCTCTTGGTCCGAGTCTGGCTTTAGCTGGGAAGTCTTACCATTGACAGTTGCCCGCTTGAATAATGTCCCTTTAATCTCTTTCATGACGCACCTGCCTTTCTTAACCTCTTTCTGGAGTATAAACCTGGTGCATAAATAACACAACCACCGAAGCGTTGCGATGTGTTTATTTTTGTTTTTAGGTAGCACAATGCAAAAGACGCTCTTAATACGAGATTCAATAAACGCCTGTTTTATTGGCTTATAAGGGCTTTTTTGACGCAATCCGAGTATCTGCGGAAGGATGGAATTGGAGCCAACAGTCGGGATCGAACCGACGACCTGCGCATTACGAATGCGCTGCTCTACCAGCTGAGCTATGTTGGCCTGATGAAAAGTGGGCTAAAAGATATCGAAAACTGGTGCGGTGTCAACTCTGCGCTTTTTCTACGTCATCAGCCGGACCAACATCAGCTCCAGAACGGTCTGATCAGGCACGTTGCTCGAGACCAAGGCTTCGTACGTTTCCGTGAGAACCCGTTGGTTACGACGCAGCGCAGGGGCTGAATAACAACGTGCCTGCTGGACCATCTTGTTCACGACGAATGAATGGATGGTATTGGGCGGTCGCTTCAGGATGGCAGTAATCACCTCGGCGACCTCTTCAGGCAGTCCCACCCATTCCGCCCCGCCCCCTTTACTGTGAACCCATCCCTTATCCAGAGCCTCCCGGTATAAAACCAAATCCCGCATCCGGGAGGAGAGCGAGGCCACGATCCCGATGGGACTTTCTTTCCCCGCCAGCAAATCCCGCAAAACTTCCAGGGCGTCAGGCAATTTTCGATCACCGACCGCGTCGAGAAGGTCCCACATGACGGAAGTCAAGGTCGTGGACACCACCATCTTTACATCCTCAATGGTGGCGCGACGACGATCCCCTAAAAACAGAGCCAATTTCTCGGCCTCCATGAAAATCTGCCGGGAGTCGGCGCCCACCCGGGCCAGAAACAGTTCAGTCGCTTCCGGCGTCAGCGTCACGCCCAACTCACGGAAGGCGGCATTGATTTTTTCACGCCCCACCCGCTCAACAAGATATCCTTTGTCGGGCAGAAAAAACTCCCGCACCTCATATCGAGTCGAGAACAACTTATAGAACGAGGAACGCTTATCCACTTTGGGGGCCGTGACCAGTAATACGGTGGTCCCGCCTTGTCCGGCCTGCAGCGCCGCGGCAAGCCCTTTAACGGCCTCCTTCACCCGGTCATTGTCATCCGTTGATCCTTTTGACTTCTCCGGCGCGGCTTCATCCTTATCCGTTGGCGCATCCAGAAACGAAACACCCCTCCACCAGATGACCTTATCGCCCGTCATTAAAAATCCGGGGGTCACGAGGGCCTCATGACAGCGCCGGGTCACCGCAAGCGCATCATCCACCGAATCCGCCCGGCCCTCGATGACCTCAAGCCCGAAGGCCTGATCCGCAGGAGGCACAAGGGTGTTGACCAACTGCCGGGCGGCCAGGTTAAGAGGGTATTCATCATCCCCCACAAATAGATATGCGTGTTTCCGGTTACTCATTCTTGCCAGTTGGCTCCAAAAATGTATTAATGCTTGTATCAGTTCGGCTCCAATTTGTCACGGGCTCAGCAATACATGAATCACTGGCTATCAAAATTCAGGTCACGGCGGCTTAAAGAACGCTACAAAGATTCGGGGCGGAAAACGCAGGATGGCGACATCGGCTGGTGGGATCGCCCCTCCATTTCGTTGCTGATCGGCACTTCGCTCTGGGGTGCGGCCGTTCTGCTTTTATGCACCGGTCCTGGCGAAAAAACAGGCGCTTTTAAGCAGGCCCTTGCCAATTCCGGCAATGAGCTTTTCCTGATCATTATCACCTTCGTGGCGGCCATGATGTTGCGGGTGCTGGCCCCTAAAGTCATTAAAAGCAACACCCACCTGCTGCTTCTCGCCATGAGCGCACTGGCAACCATTGTTCCCGGCAGTCTCCTGATCCAAATGACTGATCACTGGCCGGTTCTCGCCAGGGGCACCACGGCAATGCTAATTCCTTTCGCACTTGCCCCTCTACTCACCGGGGTATTACTGGGCGGGGGCGCCGCCATCGTGGCCGGCCTCTGGACCACTCTGGTCTGTTTTATTATCGGGAACGGCAGTATCCCTATCCTGATAGCCGGGCTCATTGCCACCGCCGCCTCCGCAAGATGGCTTAAGCGTATCAGACGCAGAACACAGGTGATTCGGATCGGTTTCCTGATCGGGATTTTTCAGGTTGCAAGTCTCGGTGTACTCGTTGACCGTATTCCCTCCCAGGCTATGCAACTGTCCAACCTGATCGGAGCAAGCATTGCGGGGGGCCTGATCGCGGGCCTTCTGGTTCTGCTGTTATTACCGGTGTGTGAGGCCCTCTTCGGCCTCACCTCCACGATGACCCTTCTGGAACTGTCGGATTTGGCCCACCCCCTGCTGCAACGGCTCGCGTTCGAGGCCCCTGGCACCTACCACCATAGCCTGATGGTGGCCAATCTGGCCCAGGCTGCGGCGGATGAGATTGATGCGAATTCAGTACTGGCCAGAGTCGGCGCCTATTTCCACGACATCGGCAAGATCACCAAGGCCGACTATTTCACCGAGAACATCCGCACCGGCCAGAATCCCCATGATGAATTGGCACCCAGCATGAGCGCCCTGCTGGTCATGTCGCACATCAAAGATGGGATAACCCTCGCCATGCTCTATAAGCTACCCCGCGCGGTCATTGACATCATCCAGCAGCATCAGGGAACCGGATTGGTGACATATTTCCATCACAAGGCCGGCCGACTGGCCCAGGCGGAGCCCCAAACCGCTTCCGGCAGAAGCCGAACGGTTGTGGATGAATCAAGCTACCGCTATCCCGGCCCCAAACCCACGTCCCGAGAGGCGGCCATAATCATGTTAGCCGACTCTGTTGAGGCCGCCTCCCGTTCCCTTGAAAAACCCACCGCCTCGGGCATTTCGGAACTGGTGGACCGGATGGTAGACGCCCGCGTCGAGGACAGTCAGCTCGATGACTGCGAAATGACGTTGGAGGAGCTATCCCGCGTCAAGCGGGCCTTTGTGTTCTGCCTGTCCAATATGCTTCACTCCCGGATCGCCTATCCGAAGCAGGACGCAGAGAAGAAAAGTTGATGAGTTGTCGGGTTGTTCAGTTGCTGAGTTCATTTCTGAAGATTTATCGGCCTTCTTATTAAAAAAATGCATGTTTCTGTCACAAATCTTCAACGCAGGAAAATCAAGATACTGGCGATACGGAAGTTGGCAAAGTTATTACTGGATAGATCAGGCCAACGGGCAAGGATGGCGTGGGGAGAGGTGTCAGTAGTGCTAGTGGACGACCGGCAATCACAGGAAGTTAATCGGAACCATCTCGGCCATGACTACGCCACTGATGTGATCAGTTTCAATTTTGAGCCAATGCCAGGTGATTCAGAGAGTGAAATGAACGGCGAAGTGGTCATCAATGTCGAATTAGCCTGCCGACTGGGGCCAGCCTATAAGGGGGCTGACCGCGAATTGGCCCTTTACCTGGCCCACGGGTGTGACCATCTATCCGGCGCAGATGACGATACCCCGAAACACCGCCAACAGATGCGGCGAAGAGAGTTACGCTGGTTAAAGGATGCCAAACACGATGGCCTTTGTGATAATTTATTTCAGCGGGGAAACAAGCCTCGGCAATCCTCCCCCTCTTCGGCAAAACACCCCTCACCCTAGCCCTCTCCCTCAAGGGGAGAGGGGATAAAGCAACCCTATAGCCAGATAATCGCATGATCATTAAGACTACAGGAGTGGTGCTTCGGTTGGACCCCTTTTCAAAAACCTCTCAGGTGATTACCTGGCTCACCCCTGATTATGGCCGAACGGTGACGCTGGCCAAGGGCGCCAAGCGCATCAAAAACAATTTGATTGGTCAATATGACTGCTTTTACACCTGTGAGCTACTTTTCTATAAAAGCCGACACAGCTCCCTACACATCCTCAAGGAATGCTCGCCCATCGCCCCGAGAACGGCCTTCAGAACCGACTGGCGCGCCTCAATCACGGCCTCCTACCTCTGCGACCTCCTGAGCCGCCTGACGCCGCCTGACGCCGCCAGCCCCGCCCTCTTCAACTGGGCCGAACAGACACTGGACTTCCTCGCAAACCAAGGGACGTCGGAAACGGTGATGAACTGGTCAGAGTTAAAACTGCTGAAACACCTTGGCGTCGCCCCTCAACTGTCAAATTGCCTTAATTGCGGCACGCCGTCATTCCCTAATGACCGGCCCACATGGTTTTCAATATCAAGAGGTGGATTGGTGTGTGCCCACTGCCATAGAGTGCATGACAGCCTGACGATTCCCCTGACACACGACATTCTGGGAATGTTGAAGGGGTGGGAAAACACTGATACGCCCGCCATGGCCAAACGCACCATTTGTACGCCCAGGCAAGCCGAATCAGCCAACAAACTCCTGAGCGCCTTTATCCACTACCACTTGCAGTCTTCTCGCTCACGAGACATTGTCAGCAGCTTGATGGGATAAAAAAAGGCCGGACTTTTTCAAGTCCGGCCTTTAGCTAAATCCAAATCAACATCAGGCTTTAATACGCGCTTTCACCTGAGCAGCAATCCCGCCCAAACGCCCGCGGAAAGTAAGCGCAAGCGAAGCCAGCACCATCATGATCATCCAGACGGTTTCCGGCTCGGGGACAACCTGAGTAAGCTCCATGCCAGAAAAAGTAAACGTCTGATTTCCATTGTAATTCGCTCCTAAAACATCGAATCCTATTTCAGTAACATCGCCAAAGCCTTGCGCCCAGGTCTGAGCATTTACTCCCCCCGCAGCCCAAACAGATTCAGACCCGATGTTAAAACTATATGTTTGCGGTCCAAGCCCAGTTACATAGTCTAATCCCGTTGCATACCAGATATCAGACCCTGACTTGAAATAGAACTGCAAACCATAACCCTGGGTATTGTTCGGAACATGAGTTGACTGCAATGTAAACGTCATATTCAGAGCTGAGCCATAGGCCAAATAGCTCCCGTCGTAAGCTGCGCTAGTTGCGCCCAACGAACCCTTTGGATTAATTCCGCTCAATGTCAAAGCTACAGTTGACACTCCGCCATTTGTAGTGGCGCCCCCAATCTCAGGCGTAGCCACCCACACCGGATTAGGGCTACCTCCAGTTGTTCCCCAAACTTCACCCAAAGAAGGCACTGCATCTGCCTTAATCGCCGCTGACCCTAACACCGCTATCACAACAAGATTTTTAATTATTTTATTCATACTTCCCCTCAATTTACGGGTGCCACCGGATTTGTTGAAATCATTACCTTGTAGAATTTAGTACTACTTTCTACCTGATCAACTTCGACTTCCTCCGTCTTAACAGTATTAGGAATCATATTGGTTTTCTCTGAAAACCCGCCATTCCCGTTTAGACTATCACTCTCAAGCAATGAGAATTTCACGTCACGATTACCGGTCCACCGAACGACCATTTTGCCTTTATCATTTCGTTCGATTCTGATTTTGAAAAATGAATTCGAATTTACTGGATCAGTACCCGCAAGGAATTCATCCGCATTGCTGAATGCATCTCCATCACTGTTAGCCTCGCCAGCCGTTGCAAAATCATTAGTTAATCCATATTCCATGAGCCAAGCAAGAGGCACCCCATTGCTGAAAGGCCCTCTCCAGGCTCCCACTAATTTAAAGTTGTCAACCGAGAAATCTTGAGCATTGACATCATTAGCGCCCCGATTCAGTAGAAATCCAACTTCAGTAATATTAGTTTTGTCGATGTTGAAATATGACTCATTACCCCCCGACCATTTCGCGGAATAAGCAAACGGTATACTCACACTCGACTTTTGGCCATTTTCGCCGATCCCCAAAAGAGGATATTGCCATATCGCCCCAGAGATTGCCTTAAAATACAACACCGGGCTCAGCGTTAAATTGTTTTTTTGCAAATCGAAGGCAAACGCTTCAATCCTTGAATAGTCCCCAATAAATATCCCTTGCGAAGCAGTGAGTTTCGCGACCAGTTTTAACTGATGAGCAAACCCATCCCCCGGATCCTGCAAAAGGCAGACACCCAATGCCTGATTAGTCCACCCACATCTTGCGGCGCTATAGGTCTCTACGCCCCACCCTGAAGCGTTGGTTTCCCACTTTTCCGACAGATTAGCTGCTGGTTTTTCCAACGCAGGCAATTGCTCAGACTCAACTGATCCAACCGCTGATGTTAATAGCAACAGAACTATTTTCGAAATTTGATTTCTCATATTATCCCCCCACTTTTTCTAAACAACCACACATTCAAGGGCCTGTCGAGCGAAACGTCTTATTAACGGGATCAACACTTTTGTAAATCATGCCATCACCAGCCCTGATTGTCAGGCTAAGCGGGTTCCAAGGACGCACAAGCCCCTTCCATTGTGAACCATCAAATTTAGCCGAGAAAAAGAGCGGCGATCCGTTAGTCTGAATGATGATATAGTCATTTGTTACTGGATTAAAGCCCAGGACATTCGTTCCATTCCCACTGAATACCCTGTCATTATGCGCCCACGACAAATAATTCCATCCGTTTGATACAGTAACACTCAATGCGTTCGTAATTTTGAGCCCAGCAAAATAGGAGGGGGACGGACTGCCTATCGGTAACACTAGTATCCCAACCCCTTCGTCCCACTGCCGGCTCCCTGTGGGATCGTTAACACCATCACGCCATGCTCCATTCGACAATGTGTATGTATACGTCTTTCCGCCTAGAGCAATCATCTCAACCCTATCGCCCATACCCAACCCTATCGCCAACTGCCGCCCCATTTCTCCGCCCATTGTCCTGTCTGCCGTTTGAACCGGGTCCCCCGCTATAGAGTACTGATTCGAATACCGATACTGCTTGTGGGCGGCATAGGTTTCTTCATTGGTCAGCGCATAGCCATCGGCCCCGATTGTAACCAACTTGTAATAAAATCGGTTTGTGGAGCCCGCCAATGCGTTACGATTCGTATAAGCACCCGAACCCGACAACACCCCATTGCTCGAGAGTGAGCTTAAATCAAGATTAGGGCTGCCATAAACCACATAACTACCATTCCCCGCCCCACCAGCAAAAGTGAGCACAACTTTCGCACCACCACCAACATCATTGGTTACGCCAACAGTCTGATTTGTCTTCCGCGGATCATCTACAGTTCCGAAATATGCCAACGCATCAGCCACAGGAATGTCTGTATTAGACACAACGTTTGTAATGGCATTACCCGATCCACTGGTGGTCGGCATTTTATTGGTCACCAAAAAGTTGTCAAGCCAGCACACATTGGTAGAACTTCCGCCTAAATTTTGAACCTGGAACCAATCATGAGCGCTTACGCCAGAACTGATAAACGGCAAGTTCGTGGCAATCGGCATATCATTTACAAATAAAGACCAGTCTTTGGCACCATAATCATGAAGCACACTAACATGACAATATGCCGAATTCAGAGTAGCTGTAGGATATACGCCGCCGCCATAAACTGTGTAGCAAACCGTTGTTTTGGTAGCACTAGGCCCATTGCCAGAAATTGTCACCCAAAGTCCATTGGAATTCACAAAAAACTGGGCGGTTGCATTCGTGTCTATAGCAGGCGCGGTCCCGCTATCTGAAACAAATGGACGAGGAATTGTATAAAAATCAGTCCAAACCTGGTTTGATGCTCCCGCCGTGTTGTTTGAAATGGTCGAAAGGATGGGGATATATAACGAATTAGTTCCTGCAATCCGAGTGTCGTTTGTGACAACCACTCCATCAGGAGTCACCCAACCATTCAATGGATCTACTAGAGCCCCACGAGGCCGGGTCTCAAAATTATCAGAAACATACGTAGCATTAGCCGTCACTGTCGCACATAGAAACGCCAACGCACTAGCAAGCCAAACCGCTAAATTTTTCTTCATTTCAACCCCCCCGGAAATTTTATGACTGAAAAAAATAAATTCTCCCTACCTCAATACCTGAAATAGTGCCACATTTTGCGGATGGTTACAATCATATTAGCATCTTTTTTTATAGGATTCAGAGCGTGACGATTTTTGACACTGTCAGTGAGCCCTTCACCATCGCCGAGCCCCCGTCTTTCGAGTCTATGACCAAACGATCAACCCTCAATATCTGAGCAGAACTCTCGATTCCATACACAAACCCCATTAATGCCGGCATCTCGGCCTCAACCTCAATTTCAACCACATACGTTTCAAAATCAGGCTCCACCTTTGTTTTCTGAGGCTTCGTGGCAAGTAGCGTCAATTTGCTTTCCCCCGCCAGGCGGTCTAACTCAGCCAGCATTTGTGAATTTTCCTCGTCCGATGATCCTTTTTTCTGAATCCGCAGGCCATACTGCCGATACTCATCTTCAACCGCCTTGCGGGCCGATGGCGCAAGGATCCTTAAATTTCTCGCCAACTTCTTCTCCTGGGCCGAAACCTCACCTTCCATCGCATGAAACTTATTACGAACCGGACCTAGCGCGATGCCAGATAACAGCAACATCACAAAAACCGTGCCCGCCACGACGATCCAGCCGTCTTTACCCTTGGGCAGTATTGATTTTAGAGCGATCATGGTCTTTTTCTCTCCAAATCACAGGCGATCTCAAATTCGGTTCGATCTTTTCCCGAAACCGTTCGCGTACTTTTGACGTTTTGAAACAGCGTAGACGCTTCCATTGAATTAACCAGCCGGACCGTGTCAGAAACGGTTTCAGCTGTTCCCCGGCAAACCAGCTGCGATGCCGCGGATATCTGGATGGAGGTGAACGCCATCGTATCCGGAGCCAGCCCGAGAAGCTCAACCAATGCCCGGGCGGGGATCATATTGATCGCCATTCGTTCGGATACCAAAACCACCTTCCTGCGCATCGCCTCAACACGATCCGCATCGGCCGTCGTTTTCCCGATCATCACATTCAACTCATCCAGATACTCCTGCTGGCGATTGATGCGACTCATCACAAATAGTGACAAAAGACAGACTGCGGCAATGGTCAGCATCGCCATCACCGTCAGCTGACGCGCCTTAATCATCACCGATTTCCTCAACCGCACAGATTCAGGCGTCAAATCGATCTGCAGCATCCCGGGGGCCGAGGCCGCCCCGAGAATGCCCGCCAAAGAGACAGCGCCAGCCTCAGAGTCCATCCCCAGCCCCTCCATGGCAGGCATCACGGCAGGAATAATTTCAAGCCCCAACGCCGATTCCAGCAACTTGACAAAGACTGGATTCGCGGCCGCCAGCGGGGTTAATGCCAGCGCAACTACCGGGATCGATGGCACCTCATTCCTGAAGGTTTCAAGGGCCATGGTGATCTCCTGAACCGCCTTGTCCCTCAGGCGCTCATCGCCGCCCAACCACTGACTCGTCCCCACCGATAGACTACGACTGAACAATGGCACGCCTTGATTCAAAACCACCAGATCACTGGACGCCATATCGACATCAAGGAAGGCCGTAGCGCCGGCCGCCCGCTGGGAATACGCCAGTTTTCCCTCCTGAAGCGCGGCCAACCAGCCATCCGTTACGGTCGTCACTAAACTGACAGCCAACCCCGCATCCTCCAGCAACCGGTATTTCTGGCGCACCACCCCGGTCTGGGCAATCACAAGCATAATGCGGGTATAGCCATCTTTTTCAGAGCGGAACACCCGGTAATCAAAAACAATTTCATCACGGGAGTATGGCGTTTGCCTGGCAATCTGAAGGTCGACCATATCGGCGATCTCCTGCGGATCCCCGGAGGGTAAATCAAATAGCCGGACATTGACCGCCTGACGGGGGAGACACAGCAGCACCGGTTCCCCGGCCAGCTCTCCCAAACCCAAGGCTTTCAATAAATTCGGGCCAGCCAGGGGTTCCACCTCCGCTGCCCGCCTGACCACCACCCGCTTCACCTTGACCGCCCCGTGATTCCGGGTGACCTCAACCAGCTTGAACCATTCATTCCCCGGTTCAATCGCCACCACGGCTCCGCTCACTGAAAATTTTAAATCACTCTTCATGCCAAAACTCAAACTTCCGTTCTTTGCGATCCCACACAAAGTCCACACAACGCCGCTGACCGGAGGCCCCGCCCGCCAGCCACCCCTCCGCGTGCCCCCTGAAATGCTCGGACGCCACCGTCACATAAGGCGTCATGCCATATAACAGACGACGCTCGTCATCTGTTAATTTCACTTCCTCGCCCATTGCCTCGGCCAGACCGGCTCCGAGATAGGATTTAAAAATACCGCCCCTTTCACGGAACTGCAATATCTTCCTTGCTAAACTTTGCGCCACCCTTTTGCCGCCCCCCCCGCCCCGCATCCCGAGGCTTTGCAGCACCACCGGTCCCGCCGTATTCAAATTAACCCGATTCCCGCCAGATACCGTCACATACTCCCTGATCCCATCAAACACCTCAGGGGGCAGACCCTTAATCCAACGAAGCTCATAAATTGACCGGAGGGGTCCCGGAGCCATCCCGGGATCCACCCACCCAGTCTTCGCCCCGATCCCGGGAAATTTATCAGGCAGCCGGGTTCGCGCCAGATTAATCGACTCACCCACACGGGCCGCCTCCTCGGGGCTCAAGCCGCCCGCCACCTCCAGCAGCGCGACAATCACTTCTATCCGCCCCCGATTGACATCGATCCTGCTCTGCTCGTCCCATACCCCGTAAAAAAGGTTACTGCCCCCATCCGAGCGTTCTGCCGAATAAACCAGTGAGAATGCCCCGGCGCCGGAAATAACATTTGAAAAATCCGCCCGGCAATCCGACCATGGCTCCCCCAGTCCATCCCATGCATTGGTGTCCTGCAACAGCCGCACCAGACTCCGCTCGACCCCGACCCGCGCAGCGCAATATCCGATCGTCCGCTGCTCGATCCGCCGCGCCAGGGCAAGTCTCCCCTCAATATGGGCGCCTACGGCCACCGCTAGCATGGCCAGCATGAAAATCACCCACAAGGTCAGTATCAGGACACTTCCCTGATTACCTGACGGGTAGCGCCACTGTTCGCTCAAACTCAAAAGGCTCTTCTCCTTGTTGTCCTCGCCACATCACCTTCACCGCCACAGGGGTGTTCGTCTGCGCTTCCCACACCTGATCCCATACCAACGCCGAGCCACTGCCCCCACTCCTCCCGGCATATGAAAACGCAATTGACTTAACCCCTCCCGCCACCGTCTCCCGACGTACCGCCTCAGAGGCTCCCCTCACACAGAGGGTTGGCAACCGCTCAAGCTTCTGGCCGGCGACATCAAACTCATACCTGATCAGGCCGGGCTGAACCCCCGACGCGTCCTTGCCGGTCTCCGCGATCAAAGCGGGAATCTCCATCCAAGTCTGCCTTCCGCGAAACGACGTCTGTCGACAAGGCAGCGTGTTGCGCAGTTCCTGCTGCCACTGTTCAAGAGCCAGTACTGAGTCGGCATAGTGTCCGTTCAACTGACTCGCACGCGACCATACCCTGACCCCCGCCGCAAACGCCTGAGCCACCACCAGCGCGGCCACAGCGACCAGCGCCGTTGCAATCAACAGCTCAAGCAGGGTCATTCCGCCTTTTCTTGCCTCCATCAGGGTGAGCGCTCCTTCTCCTGAAATTGGGCCCACTCACAAAGGTAAGAATGGAGCTGGGGGCGATTAGCCCGGGCCACCTCGATGGCCGCGCTCAAGACCGAAAGCTGCGGTGTCAACATCTCCCGGGATGCCTGAACGCGCCACAAATAGGCCGCCCCGCCCACCCGTTGCTGCCCCTGTCCAGAAGGCAGCACATTGGCGGAACCGGAAACCTGCAAATCGAGCTCTGCCGCCTTCTGATCCATCACCTGACACACCGCCAGTTTATCCGCAGCGGCCTCCATCGCGACCACCGCCAGGCTATAGGCCTTCAAAACAGCACCCAGTCCCGCGAACAGAATGACGGAAGCCACCAGCACCTCAATTAACGTAAACCCATCACTCCCAGTTCTTGACGTCATCCTCGGTGCCTTCCTTGCCATCCGCTCCCGCTGAAAATAAATCATAGCCCGCCGGCCGGTGTGTGCCAGGAAACCGGTATTGGTATTTCCGGCGCCAGGGATCGAGCGCAGGCTTGTCCAGATAAGGCTCACGTCCTGCCCCGGGGGCTGCCAACAGCACCTCAAGCCCCTGTTCCCCGGTCGGGTAAGCGCCTTTATCCAAACGATACAATTTCAAGGCGGTATCGAGGCTCGCCAGATCCCCCTGAGCGATTTTGGCCTTGGCCTCATCGCTTCGTCCAATCAGATTCGGAGCCACCATCGCCGCCAGCGCCGCAATAATGATCACTACGATCATGAGTTCAATCAAGGTAAAGCCGTTCTGATAGTGTCTTTTCATATTCTCTCCCTTTTAACGTACCGCCTGGCCGATCTGGAATATCGGCAACAGCATGGCAAAGATGATAAATCCGACCACCACGCCCACCAGCAGGATCAAGGCCGGTTCCAGAAGGGTGGTCACCTGCCGGAGATCGCGATCCAACTCGCGCTGGTAGAACGCCGCCACCTCCATCAACGCCTCATCCAGCCGCCCGCTTTCCTCGCCCACCGCCACCATATTGGTAACGAATTCGGGGATTTCGCTCCGGCGTTTGAACCCGGCGGCCACCGTCGCCCCCTGATGCACTGTCTCATTGGCCGCCGCCAGCACCGCCGCCCTCAATTGCCCATTCACCAACGTATTGCCTGATAACGCCAACGCCCGGTCCACCGAAATACCCGCCTTGACCAGCAGCGCCAGGGTCCGGGCAAACCTGACAATATCCGTGTCCCGCGCAAACGCCCCGATCACGGGCATCCGGAGCAGCAGCCCGTCCAGAGCCATCCGCCCGGCCTCTGTTTTAAAATAGCGGCCCAGCAGCAGCAGGCTCACGCCCGCCAAGGCCACCAGACCACCCCAATAATTCGAGCAGACCGAGCTCAAGGCCATCACGACCCGGGTTGGCCAGGGCAACACCACCGTCGACCCCTCGAACAGGTGCATGATCCGCGGCAGAAAAAAAGTCAGGATGACAAATACACTCAACACCCCCACCGAAAGCACCAGTGCTGGATAAGCGATCGCCGCGATGACCCGCGAGCGAATCTCGTCATCACTTTCCCTCGCCTCCGCCAGTCGCATCAGAATTTCATCCACCATACCGGCGGATTCGCCGGACCGGACCATATTGACATATAAATCGGAAAATAGAGCCGGATACCGGCCAAGACTTTCCGAAAAGGTCCATCCATCCCTGACTGAACCGGAAATATCCATGACCACCCCCCTTAAGGTGGCATTTTCGGTCTGCTGCTGGATGGTCGTGAGGGCTCGCAGGATGGGAACACCGGCACGCAGCAAGCCACCCAGTTGCCGGGTAAAGACCGTGATATCCCGGGTTTTGATCTTTCGCACCCGTGTTGAGGACGCCCCCCGTTGATGCCCGGCCAACTCTTCAATGGAGAGCGGACTATAACCCATGCGCTCCAACCGCGCGACCGCGGCCGCCCGGTTTTCAGCCTGCACTTCGCCGTCCACGGTTTTATCCGGCCCATGCTTGGCTTTGTAGGCAAAGGTCGACACGTCACCCGCCCTCGACATGGGTCAGGGTATCAAAGGTCGTCCGGGTCACCTCTTCCACGGTCGTGATCCCCTTCTCGATTTTGTCCCAGCCGTCGGCGGCCAGCGTCTTCATGCCCAGCGCAACCGCCCGCTGGCGGATGTCCCGCGCGGAGGCGCGACGCAAAATCAAATCCTGGATTTCGGGCAGGACCTGCATGATCTCGCTGATGGCCACCCGCCCCCGATACCCCGTCCCATTACACTGGGGGCAACCCCGGCCGCGGCTGCAGCGCCGCCCCTGGACTTCAATCCATTCGCGGCAATGCTCACAGATCACCCGCACCAGGCGTTGCGCCACAAAGGCCCGTACCGTCGAGGCAATCAGATAGGGATCCACGCCCATATCCAGCAGGCGTATGGCGGCGCTGGCGGCATCGTTCGTATGCAGGGTGCTGAACACCAGATGCCCGGTCAGGGCGGTTTGGATGGTGATTTCCGCCGTCTCACGGTCACGGACTTCGCCCACCATCATGATGTCCGGGTCATGCCGCAACATACTGCGCAGGGCCCGCGCGAAGGTCAGATCAATGCGGGGGTTCACCTGGGTCTGCATGATCCCCTTGATCTCATACTCCACCGGGTCTTCAATCGTAATAATTTTATGATCCCGGGTATTCAGGCGGGTCAGGCAGGCATACAGGGTGGTGCTCTTCCCGCTGCCGGTCGGACCGGTGACAAACACAATCCCATGCGGCAACTGGATCAGATCCGTCAGGATATGAAGATGATCCGGCGAGAGCCCCAACTGCTCCATGCTGAACAGCATGGAGGTGGGCAGGATCCGGATGACAATATTCTCACCGTGCACCGAGGGGACCACGGAGACTCGCAAGTCGTACTGATGAGGCCCGATATTCACCCGGGCCCGCCCGTCCTGCGGGAGGCGGCGTTCAACGATATTGAGCGAGGCCATCAGCTTGATCCGGGAAATGATCGCCGGATAGAGCGCGGCCATATTCCGCGACACCGGGGTGTCATAGAGAATGCCATCGATGCGGCGGCGCAGGGTGACATCATCGCGATAGACCTCGAAATGGATATCGGTGGCGCGATCGGTAATTGCCTGGTGTAACAGCTGATTGACCAGCTTGATCACCGAGGCATCCTCGGCCTTGTTTTCCAGATCATGCGAGGCCTCAAGCTGCGAGGATGCCCCCTGCTCATGGGCCCCCGCCAGAATGCGCTCCACCGTCTCGGAGCCCACCCCATAATGGGTTCGGATCGCCGCCAGAATATCTGCTTCACAAGCCAGCACCCGCTCCACCCGCAACCCGTGACTGCTTTCAATATCCTCAACAGCCGCCCGATCGAAGGGATTTGCGACCGCCACGACCAGACGCTGCCCCGTCAGAGACACCGGCATGACGCGATAATGCGAGACGAAGCGGGCCGACAAACTGGAGACGGCGGCGGCTTCAGGCCGGCTGTCGCGCAATGAGATAAAGTCAATACCCTGCTGCCGGGCCACCACACGCAGCAACTGGTCTTCCGCCACCAGCCCCTGCAGCACCAGCGTTTTGATCAGCGGCTCGCTCCGCTCGCGGGAAAGACGCATGGCGTCTTCCATCTGGGCCGACGAAAGCAGCTTTTCCTGAACCAGCAATTCACTCCATTGTGGCGCCATGGATTCTCCTTAGGGAAGCCGCCCGATCATGTAAAACTCCCGTTCATCACGATCATCGTAGGCCCCCTCAATAATCTTCGCGCAGTCATTGACCGTCACCTCGGTGGGCACATACTGCCCTTTCCGCCCGGTATACGACTCCGCGACGAAGCAGGGCTGCGTCAGATAGTTCTGCAGTTTCCGGGCGCGCTCATAGATCAGCCGGTCCGTGCGGGATAATTCGTCAATCCCGATTACCGCCACAATACGCCGCAGTTCATCATATTTCGTCAGCATCCGCACCACCTCCTGCGCGATCCCGAAATGACGCTCTCCGACAATCGCCGAGTCCATATTGGAGCTTGAGGAATTCAACGGATCCACGGCCGGATAAAGGCCGAGCTGCGCCCGGTCACGGGACAGTACCAGCACGGAGTCCAGATAGCTGAAAATGGCCACCACGGCAGGATCGGTCAGATCGTCCGCAGGCACATACACCGCCTCAAAGGCGGAAATGGATCCCCCGCTACCCGCCTTGATACGCTCGTGGATATCGCCGACCTCTGAACTGAGCGTGGGCTGATACCCGGTTTCCGAAGGAACGCGCCCCATCAACGTTGAGATCTCAGAGCCCGCCTGCACGAACCGGAAAACATTATCAATAAAGAGCAGTACATTTTTGCCCTGCTCCTGCAGCCATTCCGCCTGGGTGATGCCGGTTTTAACTACCTCAAAACGGGCGCCAGGCGGCTCATCCATCTGCCCGAATGCCATGATGACCTTCTTGAGAATTCCGGAGTGCTCAAACTCGAAGTACAGCTCATTGCCCTCCCGGATACGCTCACCTACCCCGGCGAACACACTACACCCGTCATGTTCGGCGGCCACATTATGAATCAGCTCCTGAATCACCACGCTCTTGCCGCAACCGGCGCCCCCCAGAATGCCGGTCTTGCTGCCCTTCACCACCGGATACAGCAGATCAATCATCTTGATCCCGGTCTCCATGACTTCCCGCTTATTATCCACCAGCGTAGCGACATTGACGCGCAACTTGCTCACATCCCGGTGGATGGGCCGGGTTTCCGTGGCGTTGATGGGCCCTTTCCCGTCAATCGGCTGCCCCATCACATTGATGATCCGCCCGAACAGGGCCTCACCCACCGGCACTCTGAGCACGTCACCCGTCGAGGTGGCCACCGCATTCCGCTGCAGATTCAGGGTGGAGGACAACGCAATACACCGGGCGACACTCCCCTCCAGATGTTCGGCCACCTCGAGGGCTAAATCACGCTTGTCGAATGTTTTAACCATCACCAGTTCGTGCAGATCCGGCATATCCGAGATCTGGTTGAACCGGATGTCCACAATGGGGCCCTGGACGCCAACGACCCGGCCTTTTTTCAATTCACCTGTTCCTTGAGCGCTCATAGATTATGCCACCTTCTTTTTCTTTTTCCGTGACGAGAACGACTCACGCATGCTCTTGTCTACCAACTCATGGGCCGCGCGGAAGCATTGATGCTTCAACTTTTTAAGTTCGCCCGTTAATTTCTGACTGCTCTCCTCCAGATGCATGGCACGGGCCGCAAACTCGGCCAGCTTGCTGTCCTCAAAGACCTCATACAGCTTGGAGGCCACCCACATTCCCGCCAGGTATTCCACCATATCAGGATATGCCGACTCCACCACCACCTTGCGGGCATCGGCAATCTGCTTCATCACCCCGGAACGCCGGGCAATCTCCGTGTCGGAACGCTTGTCGAACAGCTCGCCACAGGGCAGCAGAGACACGGTATCAACGGTCTGCTGGGTGAACGAAAGGGCGCGGGGGTGAACCATCACGACCTTTCCCATCCGCTTCTCCTTGACTTCGCCCACAATATAATCACGTATTTCAAGGGCCTGCTCAAACCGGGTTTCCGGATTGATTCCGGGAAAGGTCTTGAACGTCAGGCCTTTCTCCGTCAGCTTTGAGGCCCCTCGCTCCCCAACCACAATAAATCGCACTTTCTCCAACGGGAGACTGCCCTGCACGCCAAATCCGGCTTCTATCACGCCGGCATTCAGCCCGCCCATAAACCCTGAATCCGACGTGACCAGTACAATGCCCACTACATCGGTGGCGACCCTGACAAGCGGAGCCTCCACATGCACCATATCGACCACCCGGAAAAATCCTGAAAACTGGTCCATGAACTCGGAGAACCGCTCCTTCTCACGCTCCAGGGTGTGATATTGGGAGGCCGCGATATTTTTCAGAGTCACAATCAACTGAAGAAACTCCGCATTGAACCGGAGATCCCGCCTAAGTTGACTCAATAACGCCATGGCCCGAACCCACCCCTCACCCTACCCTCTCCCTCAAGGGGCGAGGGAACAGAACTCACACATGTTCGCTTTTCAATTGCTCGATCGCCTCATTGAAGCGGTTCCGCAAACTTCCGTCGATCTCAAGACTTCCCAGTTTGATCTTGATGCCGGCAATCAGGCCCGGATCAATCGCTTCATTCACATCAAGCGACACGTTAAATTTCCGGGACACAATCTCCCTCAGCCGCTCACGATGGGCCGGCTCCAGCGGGTGACTGCACACGACCTCAATGGCCGTCGCCGAAATGGTGATACTGGAGGAATCCATCTCATCCAGCGCCACCAGGAGTTCGTCCAGAAACGAGTGATCCAGCTTCCGCCCCAGTTCCTCACTGAAGACCAGCTCATACACGCGGCGGGCATGTTCTACCGCCTGCCCCTGCGCCTCACGGGCCAGCTCCTGCCGCAGCTTCTCCTTGCTCCGATTCGCCTCATCCACGATCTTGTCGCGCTCTTTGCGCGCCTCTTCCAGGAGCCCATCCCGTGAACGGGCGACGTCTTTCTCCATGGCTTCCCGCGTCCGGTTCAACCCATCCTGCGCTTCCGCGCTTTTTCGCCGGAATTCCGCCTCATTATCCTCAATGCGCTTCCGAACCGCTTCTTCCTTCCGCCCAAGATCCGTCTCCACTTCACGGAGTTTCGCGGCAGCCAACTGCGTACTGCCCATCAACAAGCGCTTCAACCCGATCACCAGAATCGCGAACACCGCCACTTGCGCGATGATTAGATATACCATCATTGTCATATTGATCCCTTTCCCGCCCGCTAACCTATTCAGACAGAATGAACAGAATAGACAAAATAACCCGGTTCGAGTTCATTTTTCATTCTGATCATTACGTTCATTCTGTCAAAAAACCCCTTATCGCCCGAATAATTGAAACAGCACCAGCAGGGCAATCACCGCGATCGCCTCGGCGAATACCAGCGAAATGATCATGGCCTGCAATATTTTCTGGGCGGCGGAGGGATTGCGCCCCAGCGCGCGGATGCTAGCATATCCAATCGTGGCAATTACCGCCGAGGGCCCCAGCACAACCAGAAAAATAACCAGAAAAATGACAAAATTCCGCATCGCTTACTCGTCCGCCTTTTTAACAACCTTCTTCGGATTCCGCTCTTCCAGCAGAATCACACACTCTTCGTCAATAAACCTTACCATACCTTTTTTGATCGGTATACGGCTCTTCCAATCCACAACGATGTCCCCCTCTTTCAGAAGGCTGACAATCGGCACATGATAGGCCAGCAACTCGAACTCCCCGGCGTCCCCGGGCAGGAACACACTGCTCACAGGTCCCTCAAACACGACATGTTTCGGGTTCAATATCTTGAGCGAAAAGGTCGCAGCCATACCTACCCCTTGGCCCCGAGAAATTCACGGATCACCGCGGCCAACCGTCTCTCAACCTCGGTGGTCAGGCGTGGAACCGCCTGAATCGCGCGCTCAAGTTCCGGATCGTTATTCCGGGCAAACGCCTCAATCCCATCCCGGAACCGCACGCATTCAACAGGATCAATATCTTCCAACACGCCCAATCGCAACCCATACAACAACAATATCTCCTGAATGAACGTGGCCGGCTGATATTGAGGCTGTAGGAATAGGGACATCATCACCCTTCCCCGCTTCATCACCCGTTCAGCCTCCTTGGATAGATTGGATTGCAGTTTGCTCAAGCGGGCCACCTCGATGTACTCCAGGTAATCTCTCCGCAACCCGCCGCTCAACTCCCGCAAAATAAGAGGCTGGGCCCGGCCGCCCACAATGGACAGCGACAGCTTGAGATCAAGGGCCGGCCTGATCCCTTCGCCGAACATACTTGAGTTAAGACTCACCAATCCGTCGCAAATGGAGATCAGATTGGAGGGAATATAACCGGTCAAATCGCCCTGCAGCGTATCCGCCAGCCCCAGAAACGTCATTGAGCCCCCGCCACTCGCCTCATTCAATCGCCCGGCACGCTCCATCAACTGGGTCTGCACATAAAAAATATCGCCCGGGTAAGCCTCCCGGCCAGGGGGGCGTTCCAAAAGCAGGGAAATCTGCCGATAGGCCCAGGCATGCTTGGTAAGGTCATCAAATACCACCAACACATCTTTCCCTTGTCGCATCAGATAATCCCCAATAGTGGCGGCGGTAAAGGGCACCAGATACTGCTCCCCGGCCGTGGCGCTATCGGTGGCTGCCACAATCACCGTGTAGGGAAGCGCCTCTTTCTCGGACAACACCGTCAGCACTTTTTCAAGGGACACCAGAGCCTTCCCGATGCAGCAATAAATACACACCACATCCCGACCACGCTGACTGAGGATAGCGTCTGTTGCAATGCTGGTTTTTCCCGTCATGCGATCGCCCATAATCAACTGCCGCTGCCCCTTGCCCACAGGCACCATGGCATCAATGACCCGGGTTCCCGTAAACAGGAAATTCTCAACCGGAGCGCGTTCGGTGATCAACGGCGAAGGGGAAAACACTGAGCGGCGCGTCTCACAGACTATCTCCCCGCGCCCGTCGCAGGGGGCACCCATCGCATCCACCATACGCCCGACCATCGCCTCTCCCACTGGTATGGTAAACGGCTCACTGCTCCCAGCCACCGACTGCCCCAACCTGACCCCTGCATCACTCCCGAGCAACAGCGCCAGCACATCCTCCTGGTCAAAACCCATGATGATGCCTTTGTTTCCATCCCCAAAATCCACGAGTTGCCCATTCAGACAGGAGGGCAGGCCCGTGATCCGGACAATCATTTTCTTGATGTCCTTGATAACGCCGGTTTCTGAAATCTTAATCTTAAACGGCGCGACTACCATACGCGGTAAGCTGCTCATGGAGCCCCTCCTTAATCTCTTCGGTGAGATCTTTTTTCAGCACCAACGCTTGGATCAGGTCCGGCCGGGCGGCTTTGACACTCGCCAACAGCCCCGCTTGATAGGCACCCACCTGATCAGGCTTGAGTTCCTCCATAAACCCGTTGGCCAGGGCATAGAGGACAATGACCTGATCCTCAACCGGGACCGGCGCATTCTTGTCCTGCTTCAGAATCTCTGCCACGACTTTCCCCTTTTGGAGCCGCTTCTCGACCGCCGCCGAGACCCCGGCCTTTATACGGGTGAGCTTCTCAAGCTCCTTGTATTGAATATATTCCAGTCGCAAAATCCCGGCCAGCTTCCGCATTGCAGGCCATTGTACTTTGCTCCCGATACGGGACACCGACAGCCCGATGTCAATCGCGGGTTTGAATCCCTCCGTAAAGAGCGGCGTGCTCACATAAATCTGACCGTCCGTCATGGAGATGATATTGGTGGGAATATACCCCGTCACATCCCCCTGCACGGTTTCAACGATAGGGAAGAAGGTCATGGAGCCGGAACCCCGCTCCGGACGCAACTTGCCGGCCCGCTCGACGAGTTGGGAGTGCAGGTAGAAAATGTCACCCGGATAGGCATCACGCCCCGGCGACCGCTCCAGCAGCAGTGACATCTGGCGGTACACCCAGGCGTGCTTGGTCAGGTCGTCGAACACCACAAACACATCACGCCCCTTTTCCATGAAATATTCGCCCAGGCTGGCGGCCACATAAGGGGCGAGATATTGCTGGCCGACGGCAGAGGCCGCCGTCGCGGACACAATGATGCCATAGCTCATGACGTCATTCTCCCTGAACAGTTCCAGCACCTTGTTCAGCGAAGCCTCCGCCTTGCCAATGCAGCAATAGATGCAGATGACACCCTTGCCGCGCTGGTTAAGAATGGCATCGGTGGCAATCGTGGTTTTCCCCGTGACCCGATCCCCCAGAATCAGCTGGCGCTGCCCCTTCCCGACAGGATTCATCATGTCCAGAATCTTGACGCCGGTTTCCAGCGACTCCTTCAACGGGGTCCGCTCCAGCACACTGGGCGATTGATTGAAAATCGGCTGCCGCCGGTCCGCCTTGATGGGACCTAGGCCATCCACCGGCTCACCCAACCCATTGACCATCCGCCCCAGGAATTGCTCGCCCACCGGCACCGTGCAGGACTCGATAGTGGAGAAGAGTTTGTCACCCGGTTTGAGCTTGGCCCCTTCTTTTACAATCATGACCAGCTCATAGCCATTGTCAAACCCGACAATCGTGCCCTGACTTCCTCCGTCGAAATGCACCAGCTGGCCATTCATGCAGTTGGTTAATCCCGTCACATGGGCAATTCCCTGCTTGATTTCCGAAACGACCCCGTACTCCTTTATCTGAAGAGGGGATATCTTAAATGTGATCGGCATAATTTATTCCACTTTTTCTGCCTTACCCTTGCCGAACCAGCGAAGGAAAAACAACAGACTGAAAATCCCCAGAAACCCGAGGACAATATAGATGATGATCCACGTCGTACGTTTATCGGGACGGGGCACATCCATCATGGGAACCCCGGCCTTTATGGCCTTTTCACTCGGCTGAAAAAACTCTTCCAGCCGCTGAATGCGTCCCTCAATGGCCTGCACATCCGCCACCTGCCGCCGGGCAAAAGCCACATATTGCTCATTCACCACGTCAGGCGCCTTCCGCCCCGCCACCGTTTCAAGATCCTTCATGATGGCTTGAGCCTGAAGGATCACCGCTTTATACGATTCCATCTCCCGCGTGATATCGAGAATGGTTTTGATGCGCGCCTCCAGCCGGGGCAACTTCACCGCCGGCAACGCCCATGGATCCTTGATCTTGACATCAAAGATGCGGACCCCCTTCGGCTCAAGCTCAAGCGCTTCGAGCAAATAGGCGTAACAAACATTCTTTACAGGATCCACCCCCACCTGCAATCCGCCCGCATCGAGGATATCCGGGGGCTTCACTTCTGCGGGAAATTCATGGCGCACGGGAATCTTGCGCTTCTCAGTCGGGGAGGTGTTAGTGATCTTGATGTGAATGACCACCACCGCATTGGTCGCATCAGTCATATCCCGATCTGCTACCGGCGCACTCTTGGTCGCCCCGAGAATCAACTCCGGATCCTTGCCCGCTGAAATCACCAGATTTTCCAGGAGCCCCACATCTTTGCGGATGCGACTTAGCGCCTCAGTATTCGCCTCATAGGCGCGGATATGATCGAGCGGCTTGACCGTCCCCACGGCATAGGCTGCCTGCCGGGCCACCACCCCCTTGAGCCCCTCGTCAATCACCCCCTGAAGGCGGCCAGCGGTGTCTTCCTTGTCGGTGGATTTCAGGGCCACGTTCAATTTCGAGGCATGGAGCGTCAACGCCTGGATGTCTTCATCCGGAATGGTCCAGACATCCTTGAGCGCTACCTCAAAAGTGCGGGTCTCGGCAGGATTCAGCTCCACTTCTTTTTTGACACGATAGGATTTGCCGGCGACATCATACTCAACCGTAAACCCCTCTGTATTGACAACGTCCTCCGGCTTGAGGGGATTGGGCAGAAGGGCCGTAGCGACCACTTTCTGCTTTTCTGACGAGGAGGGATTGATGGCACGAATTTTAAGGGTGATCACCGCGCCGCTGACCGGAGTTCCCGCCATCACCATCAGCCAGACCAGCACACAGAGACCGAGGCGTTCAACCGTATTCCGATTATTATTCATAAGGATAACCCTCACCCACTAATGTGTCGGGGATGGTACCACCCTTGAAAAAACTGCGCAACAGAAAGGCGCTTTTACTCCTGCGTCACGACCGCGGAACCCTCGTTGCCATACTGGTCGGAGACCGTAACCACATTATCCCCTTTGGCCCCGGCATTCGCCCTATAGGTGGCATTGCTGCCCGAAGCACTGATAATGTTCCCTAACGCAGGATTCGCGACACGCCACGCCAGTGGCAGCGCCAGTCCGCTGGCGTTAGCAGTAAAAACGGCAACAGAGGAGGTATTGCTCGACGCTCCGCCCAGGGTCACCGAGGAGGGGGTCAACCCGACACCTGATGTTCCCTCTGCACTCTCGCACCCCGTCCACACCCAGGCGGCCAGCACCATCATCACCACCGATACCCCGATAAAACTGTATTTTTTCATATTCATGCTCCATCATCACACATCCCTGATATCACCCTATCGATTCCTCGTTTAATTAGAACCACGCCCCCCCGCAGAATGCAAGACATCATAACGGGTAATTGGTTATTCCAAAGCCTTTTTTACCGCCTGGAACACCTGCTGGTCAGAACAGACGGCCTGCATCCTCCCATTCCGGTCCATCACCACATTCCAGCTTTGTCCCCCGCTTACGGCCCACGGCCCACGTTCCGCCCAAGGCTCACGGCCTACCTCCCACGATCCGCTGCCCACGGGAATTTCCGGATAGAGTCCCAACGCCAACTGGGCGGCGTCACCCCTCCCTTCGCCTTCAGGCAACAGCCACAGGCACCAGACCGCCTGCGGTCCATACAATTCCATCAGGCGGGACAAGACCCCTCCTTCCTCAGGATACTGGGCCCGCACCGAGGCCTCCCCGTAAGCGGACCCAAAATGAAAGACGACGACGCGTCCCCGCAAATCATCCCATCGCAAAGGGGCGCCCGTTTCCGGGTGTCCTCTAAGCCAGGTGATGGTGGCAAGCAGGTTGCTGAACGCGGCCGGTGGCTCGGTCAAAACCTCTGTGTTTCCGGACGCGGCGCCTTCCATGATCACGCGATAATCGTGCGTTTCGGTGGCCAGTTCATACCCCAATCCTGCAGGGAGTCCCTCCACACTGAACGCACCATTGGCGCCGGACCATACTGGAGAAATCAGCCGCGTCACGGGCATAGGGACCGTATAGACCGGCGCAGTCGGACCACCTGGGACTGCCTTGTATCCTGTCACGTAGACTCGGACGCCAGCAACCGGATTCCCGGAACGATCCACCACCTTCCCGGCAAAGGCAACAGGCGCGGCCAGCGATACCGTTATGCCCGTCACTCCGCCGCCAAACCAGACATCCGCCCCGACAAGGGATCGTGACGGATGCGCCGCGTAAATCAGGCCATAACTTCGCCCATCGGGCAATTGTCCCGCCGCTCGCCGCCCCATACGGAACCCGCCATCCAGACCGGTCACTACAGGGGGTTCACTCCCCCATTCACCAGCAAAGACGATACTCTTTTCAATCCCGCTGCCCTCCGCCAACTGCCCACTGCACACTTTCCCCGCAATCACAATCCGATCCATCTCCCACTCAAGTGCTTTAAGCGCATCACGAGCAGATGAGACCGCCGGGTCACTTAACGGAAAATCCTCCACAAGACCCCGCCACACCAAACGTGCCTGCTTCAACTGTCCTGCTTTTTTCTCACACACCCCAATCCGGTAGAGACTTTTTTCAGCCAGTTCCTTGTCAGTCTCCCGGGTGTCAGAAAAAAGGGCGCGATAGTCTGCCACCAGGCCCGTGCGCTCCCCGGCCAGCTCACGTTCATAGATCCGGGCATAGCGCAACGCAAGGGGCGCATTGGTGGCCGAAAGGGCGGAAAGCCCGCAGAACAAGAAAAATATGATTGCGGGATTACGATTAAGATTATGATTACGAGAAATCATGAGCCCCTTTATGTCTCAACCACTACTGCAAAATTTATACCCCACCCCGTGCACCGTCAGAATATGGCGCGGGGCATTTGACTTCTTCTCGATCTTGGCGCGCAGCATCGCCACAAAGGTATCCAGCGAACGCTGCGTTCCGTAATATTCCGTCCCCCACACATCCCGCAACAAGGCCTCGCGCGACAGCGATTTCCCCTCGTTGGCGAGCATGTAAGCCAACAAATCAAATTCCGTACGGGTCAACTCAACGACCTTCCCCTTACAGGTCATCGTCCGGGTATCCATATCCAGCACATAATCGCCAAACCGGAACTGGGCCCCTTTTTCAACCTTGCGATCCGAGCGCATCAAAATGGCAGTCACCCGCGCCAGCAGTTCTTTTACACTGAAAGGCTTCGTCACATAGTCATCTGCCCCCAACTCAAACCCGCGCAATTTGTCTGCCTCCTCTTTCCGGGCGGTTAACATGATGACCGCAGCCGGGTGACGTTGCTCCCTCAGGTTCTTGCAGATCTCATAACCGCCCAGATCAGGCAGGTTGAGGTCGAGTAAAATCAGATCAGGCTTTCGATCCATTGCAAGTTTGAGACCGGCCGCCCCGTTTGAGGCGGTTAACACGCGGTAGCCTGCCACATTGAGGTTTTCCTCCAACCCCAGCATCAACGACTCGTCATCCTCAATGATCAATACGGTATATTGTCGTTTCATATTTCCCCAATGGAGGGTTTTGCTCTGTCAAAACCGCTTCCTATGAACCGGCGCCGACAGAGCGGCGCCCTCCATTTTTAAGAGTCAATCCTTCCCCTACCCCGGCAGGATGATGCAAAAAATCGACCCGTTTCCCGCTTCACTTTGAATCTGGATGCGGCCGCCATGGGCTTGCACCACATGCTGACACAGTGCCAGCCCGAGCCCGAGCCCTCTGGCATTTTGGCGCCCCGCAGTCTTTCCGCGCACGTAAGGCTTCATGATATGACGTAGCTCATCTGGCGTCATTCCCACGCCGTGGTCTTGTACTGTCAGCACCATGGCTCCCGCCTGTGCCATCAACCGGACCTCGATCAGCACGGCTTTATCTTTGAACGAATATTTTACCGCATTATCGAGCAGATTATACACCACCTGCTCCATGGCCCCGACATCAAATCGAACCGGGGGGAGCTCCTGCGCCATATTTATCCCGATCACGATCCGCTCATTCTCCCCCGCGCCGGCCAATGCCTCACTCCCAATCACCTTGACCTTCCCGCCTACCCCTACGGCAAAGGCCTCAACCACCTCTCTGACGACACTCGCCAGATCCCCCTCGGTAAATTGGTACCGCAGCGCGCCCTGTCCATAGCGGATGAAGTAGAGCGCCCGATCAGTGAGCCGGCTTAGCCGGTCGCTTTCCTTGATAATGGCACCCAGGAATTTCTTCCGCTTACCCTCGTCAGTAACATTCCCCATATACATGCTTTCCGCCAGCATTCTCATGGAAGAAAGCGGGGTTCTTAAATCATGAGAGACGGTGGCCGCAAAATCACTCCTCTCGCGCGCCTGCTGAATTTCCCGGGCCGCTTCGCGCCACACCAGCCAAACACCGGCCACCACGCTCATCAGCAGCAAGACCCCGCCCCCCCGATAGAGCCAGGTCTGCAATCGGGCATTAGCCACGAATGCCTGCACATTTTCAGGAGTAGCGATCACCGCCATTGCCTCAAACGGCGGGGGCAATTGGCGCGACGCCAGTATCGGGCCATCAGGCTCATTTTTCTGCGTCCTGCACTGCACGCGAAGCTCGGTCTTATCGGCACTAAGTGCAAACAGGATGTTCAGATGCTCCGTCAAACGGTTCTCATTAAACTCCAAAGCCAAGAAAATGGCAGGCGCACCCGGTTGCGTGATTTTGGTAATAAGCACATTGGCCTGCCTCATGCGTAGCGTGCTCCACCCTGCATCAGGAATGGTGGACTCCATCATGCGAAACCCGCCCACCCATTCTGCCCGCTCAGCCTCCCCCAGCTGTCGCCCCCTCATCCGCTCCCGCCACTGAGCCCCTAACGCAGTGGACAGCGCCGGCTCCTGACCATTGCCCATTAGCCACTGACCCTTAGCCATTTCCCCGGATATCCATTCAATCAGCGACTCGCGTTGGAGCGGAACCAGTTCATCGTACCGGTTCAACACTCGCTCAAGCAGGCGCGCCCGGATCACCGCTGCCCGTGCCGCCTGCCCCTCCCCCTCATAGAGCTCCACCAGTCTCCTGAGCGCAACCAGGTCATAAAAGAAACCCTCATCAGGATCCCTTGAAATGGAGGGTTTTGCTCTGTCAAAACCGCTGACGACGCCCTCAAAACAATCAATTGCGGCATTGGTTTCGCCTCTTTCTAAGTGAGTTCCGCCCTCATTCAGCAGCAACTCCATTTCACCATTCGGGGCGGTGGGCTCGAAGCGACTGACAACAGATTCAACGGGGGGATACAGCAAGCCGGATCCGGGCTGATAAACATAAACACCCTCCACCCATTGATGCCGAAGTGATAATCCGGCGGCGTGCACCAGCCATCTGCTGGCGGGTTTAGACTGGCCGGCCGGTGATTCTGGAGCAAGGCGAAGGGCGGCAAGCTCATGCTCCCAGGTAGCCACCGCCCCCTCAAGGACGTGACCCGCCTCGCCCGCCATCCGTTTCTGCAGGACAATCTGCCAGCTTTCCAGGACCCGTGCGGCCAAAAAAGACAACGTAAGGGCAGGCCCTACCACGAGGACAAACACCCATATAATCAGTTTGATTTCCCGTCTCAAAGGAAAGGGATTCTCACCATTTTGATTTGGCGGTCACATCAATCAGCCAAGTTCGTACCTGACCGGCATCGGGGGCATCGGGGGCCAGGGCCAGATAGTTGCGATAATACTTAGCGGCTTGTTTGTAATCCTTGAGATAGTCCCCGTAAAGCACGCCCAGATTGTAACTGATCGCCGCATTCCCCGGATCACTTTTATACGCCTGGAGATACAATTTCTCCGCATCCTTAACCCGGCCGGCAAACAGACTGTTCCGGGCAGCCGTCAACACATCAGAAAGAGCGGGCCGTTTTCTAAATACGGCCGTCTGGGCCTCAAGTTTCTCTTTCGCCTGCTTCAGATCGGCTTCAGCCTCAAGAGCCTTCTGCCGGGCCGCGTTGGCCTCCTCGTCTTTTTGACTCTGGACCTCTAGCGCTTTTTTCATGGCCTTTTCAGCGTCAAACGCTTTTTTTGCCTGCAGTTCCAGCGCTTTTTTGAGAGCGACTTCACGCCGGCGCAATGACTCCAACTCCGTGGCGGCGCCTTTGTATTGCGCCTCAAGCCGGGACACTTCTTCCTTCAGAGACGCCTCACTTTTTTGAGCGACCTCCTTTGCAACAGACTCATTCATACTGGTTGCCCGGGTTCTCGCCACATCCTGTCTCAAATCAGCATTTTCCCGCTCCAGTTTCCTGAACAGATCAGAGGCTGGCGCAGGCGTGACCGCAGCGGGAAGCGAGTTCGTTGCCGGCATGGCGGCGCTGGCGGCAAGGGATTCACGCAACCGCTCAATCTCGCGGACTAACACCACCTTTTCCGCATTGAGCCGCGCCATCTGAGCCGCCAACTCGTCAGGGGTCTTGAGTTGGGCGACCAAGGCGGTCAGCTGATCGCGCTTGCGTTCAAGGTTCTGAATGTCAAGCAACAGGGTGGCGTTTTTACGGCGGAGCGCCCCCGCCTCACCCTCAAGCCGGGCCTGTTCTTTGCGTAAATCCAAATTCTCCTCAACCACGCCCTGATACATGGCCGCATCGATGCGGGCAGGAACGGAAGCCGTCTGGGCCAGCGCACAGGAGGATGCGGAAAGCATCCAGCAGAAAATGCAAAAAGCGACGCGCGGGAATACGGTTTCGACGGAACGAAACCGTTTAGACTTGAGAAGAAGACTCATCGTGTAAATGTTGTTTATCAACCTGATGGGCCAAGCCCCTTTTATTGCACAAATTCAGCGGCGGTCACACCCATCGAAGGGATCGCCCCCTTCACTGGCTTCTTCATATCCTTGCCACGTTCGAAAAATTTATCTCCGGTAACAATCCGGGGGGTCAACAGGACAATGGTCTCCGAATTTTCCGTGGACGTTTCATCGTACCGGAACAGAACCCCCAATAGCGGAATGCTGCCTAGAAACGGAACTTGAGCGCGCTTCTTAATTTGCGTCTCATCGATCATGCCTGCAATAATAATAGTCACTCCGTCCTTCACACTGACGCTGGTTTCCGCATATGATTTGTGGACCACCGGAACACCGGAATTCCCCTCCAGGGATAACGGATCGGCATCATACCAACTTAGCACAGCGCTGATTTCGGGCCGAATGTCGCAGGTGATGAAACCAAGCTCATTAATGTGAGGGGTGACCGCCAGCGTGACACCGACATCGACAAATTTATAGGTTTTACCGACAATATTTGAACTTCCGGTTTCATATTGCAGCTCAGAATAAGGCTGAGTTGTAATCGCCTTGATCGTCGCCTCCTTGCCATCCAACGTGGCAATATGAGGGTTCTGAAGTAATTTTGTTTTGCCTGTTGTGGCCAGGGCTCTCACCACCATGTTCAAATCCGATCCTGCGGCGATGGTGTGATACGTCAAGCTGCTTCCGGTAAGCGACGCGGCCCCAAGCGGATTTATCCCGCCCGCTGTAGTCATTTTCGAAACCGGTTCCAGCGAAAAACGCGGATCAAGTCCCTGGAACAGATAATCCCAGTTAACCCCGAAACTCATTTTATCTGACAATTGAACCTGAATGATTTTCGCCTCGATAAAAACCTGTTTCTGGGGCCGGTCAAACATGGCGACCAGATCCCCGATTTTCTGAACCACATTGGGCAGGTCTGTCACAATGAGGGTTTTGGTGCGTACATCCACTTTGAGCTGCCCGATGCTGGCATCTTTGATTTTCGTAAGCATGGGCGTAACCATGGGTTCAATTTTATCCGGCAAGGCATATTGCAGCACAAAATTCGTGGTCACCGTGGGATACGCCCGCTGAAACGAGGGGAGTTCGGCGCGGCTGATCACGTCTTCCATCTCCCGGATTTTCTCCGGGGTATCGATCAATACCAGATTTCCCGTGCCGTCATCATAAACGATTTTGCCCATTGGGCTCTTCACCTGCTCAAGAAGCACCGCCATCTGACTGGGAATAGAGGACTTGAGTGCAATTATCTTGGCTTTTTTCCTTTCATAGAAGCCTTCCCCGTACAGTTCCCGGTACTCCTTATCGGTCATGACCTTGATGATATTGGCCTGAATTTCATAGGCCAGACTGTTCGCCGCCAGGACAATCTCCATCGCCTCGCCGATCGTCACGTCTTTGATCATCAGCTTGCTGGACCCCGCCACATCTTTTCCGATGATGATATTCAGGCCGGCCTTGACCGAGAGAAACTTCAGCAGATCCACCACATCCATGGACTCCAGCAGATCCAGTGAGATCTTTTTCTCCAATCCGGGCAGATGATAGTCGCTGATCATATGCGGTCGTTGACCCGGAATCTGGACGGCCGCCATGAGCGGGGCGGCCTCTGGTGCCTGAGTCCACCCGCCCACCGGCAGGAAGGCCAACATCCACGCCACCCCGACACTCAACCGCAGGGCAAGACACGCTCTATATCGGTATGTATTCATATCAACCTTTTATTTCAGCTCAAATTCCTGCTTCCGCTGTTTCAGGACAATGCGATCCGCCAGTACCCTGGCGAGAACTAACCCGGTATCGCCAACACTCTCCCCCAATTTCACAAAATAGGTCTTTGAATCCGCCTTGTTTTTGATGATGGCCATGGATTCAGAAGGCGTGGCGGCATCCAGTGAAACCGCGACCAGTTTGAAATCTTTTGTCAGCCCTGCCGGGACAGCGGCTTCTGAACCGGCCTCCCTGCCTTTTTCAACCACTTTAGGAGAAAAGAAATTCCTCGTATTGACTTTTTCCACGAATACTTCCACCGGAGGGACGGGCTCATCCGATATGGCCATGGGCGGGACCGACATCTCTCCTGCGCCACTCATCTGACGCTGAAGTTCTTCCTTAATGCCGCGCTGGGTCCCTGCCACGCTGTAAAACACCACGACAATCAGCAGCATCACGACGACCGCCAATACCCGGTTCGTGATCGTCACCCCCGAGATTCGAATCGAGGGAAACGCCATAGGCTGGGAAGCGGGCAGAGTTGTCGGGCTGTTGAGTGGTTGAGTTGCCAGGGAAACCGCTACAGGGGTGACGGCTACAGGAGCAGCCACAGGTACAGGTGCGGTGGACGGCAAAACGACAAGGGGGGCCTTCTTGATTTCAGCAGGAGGCGGCGCTATCACCACAGGGGCGGGCGTTACTGGCGCGGGCGCCTGCGTGGCAACAACAACGGGTTGGGTGTTTGCGGCCTGCGGCTCAGCCGGAGGCTTCGCCCTACCTGACGAAATCTCCTGTATTCCGGTAGGGCGAGGCGTCCCTGCCGAGCTGGCGGCGCGGAGAGGTTTAGCAGGCACAGGATCAGGTGCGGGGACAACAACAGGTACCGCCGCGACGACAGGCTGAGCCTGCACCGCGTCCGGTTTCCGCTTATCCTGTTCAAGCAGCGCCAAGAGCTTCTCCTGCGGCGTAACGGAGGAGGCCCCTTGTCGCTTATCCTGCTGGATCAACGCTAGAAGTTTTTCCTCTGGCGTCATGTACTGAATAGTCCCCTCATAATGATCTCTAATTAATACACAATCGAACGGGGTTCGACAACTCCCGAAACAGGCCGTAATTCTTCAGCCAGCACTTCCTTGACGAGGCTCTCATCAATGATGGAGCGTTCTCTCATCACCAGCATTTCCAGAAGGTTATGACAGAGAATGGACATCTGTCGCGGATAGCCCCGGGTATGCGCATGAATCAACCGGATGGCTTCATCCTTGAAAAGCCCGGATCCATGATATCCCGCCTGCAACAACCTGTAATGGATCAACTCTCGGGTCTCATCAAAATTCAAGGGATTAATCACACATTTCAAGGCAATCCGGTCCCAGAAATTCGGCATCTTGCTCAACACCGGCACCAACTCCATCTGGCCTACCAGAATCAATTGGAGGATTTTGAACTCATTGGTCTCGTAGTTTAACAGAATGCGCAGAATTTCGAGAACGTAAGGGGGCAGGAGCTGTGCTTCATCAATCAGCAACACCACCCTTTTTTTTTCCTGAACCCCGGTTTTATAAAGGAATTGCTCCACTGCCTCAATGCAATCCAGACCAGACGTTTTTTTGGGATCGATGGGCGCATGAAGAATGGCCACCAGCCGGGTTAAAAACTGTTTTTGGGTCCTGAAATACGGATTCAGGATCATCGAAAAACACACATCATCCTCATTACTAAGTACTTGTGATAGTTTCCGACTCAAGGTCGTTTTCCCGGTACCGGGATCACCGACAATAATACTCAATCCACGCTTGAGATTAAGCGCTATGCGCAACCGCGTCAGGGCCGACTTATGCTGAGCGGACTGAAAGAAATAGGACGGGTCAGGGCTCGTAGAAAACGGCTCATCTTGCAGGCCCAATAATTTATAATAGCTCATACGCCCCGCACCCTCCGCGACGATTCGAATAGCCGTCAATTATGAAGAGCCTGGTCAAAAACTTCAAGCCCCATTAATGGGCGCTCAGTCTTCCTGGGCCCGGACGGCCTTACGGACCCGGGGATCTTTCCTCAGCCGGACGCTCTTGGGAGTGACCTCGACCAACTCATCCTCATTGATATAGGCAATGCAATCTTCCAGACTCATGATGGTCGGGGGAACAAGGATGATATTCTCATCTGAACCGGCCGCCCGCATATTGGTGAGCTGCTTGCCTTTGGCCGGATTAACGGTCAAATCGTTGTCCCGGCAATGCTCCCCGACAATCTGTCCCTTTTGAACCCGGACGCCCGGCCCCATGAACATTTTACCCCGTTTCTGGAGATTGAAGAGCGCAAACGAAACCGTTTGACAGGTGTCCATCGAAATCAACACCCCGTTTCGCCGCTTGCGCATCTCCCCGGCAAAAGGCCCGTATTCGAGGAAAATATACGTCAAGACGCCCATGCCCTTGGTGTCCGACATGAACTCGGACTTGAACCCGAGCAGACCCCGAGTGGGAATCCGGTATTTGAGCCGGTTCATACCCGCCCCCTTCTCCATCTCAAGCATGATGCCCTTGCGCGCACCGAGTTTCTCGATCACGGTGCCCATATACTGCTCGGCCACATCGATCGTGAGTTCCTCGTAAGGTTCCAGCATCTTGCCATCCTCTTCACGGTAGATGACATTGGGACAGCTGACCTGGAATTCATAACCTTCCCGGCGCATCTTCTCGATCAGAATGGACAGATGCAGTTCACCGCGCCCGGACACCTTGTGCCCGGAGCCATCGCTCAGCACCTCAACCTCCAACGCCACATCGTACAAGGCTTCGCGCTTCAACCGATCGGCCACGTGAATCGATGTGACAAACGTACCTTCAGTGCCGGCAAAGGGCGAGTTGTTGGGAATGAAATTCATGGAGAGCGTGGGGGGATCGACCGGGATCGAGGCGACCGGACGGGGTGACTCGGGGTCCGTATAGGTGTCACCAATGGCTACTGAATCCAATCCTGCCACCGCCACCACCTCTCCCAACCCGGCATGTTCGGTCTCAACTTTTTGATTGCAGTTGAACCGGTACAGCTTGGTAATGCGCGTGGGGGCCAGTTTGCCGTGCATGTTGGCCACCACCACCGGCATGCCAACCTTGATGGAGCCTGAGGTGATTTTACCGATACCCAGTCGTCCCATGAATGGCGAATGGTCGATGGAGCTCACCTGCAACTGGAGCGGTGCCTCAACGTCGCCGGACGGCATGGGAATATACTTGATGATCGCATCCAGAATGGGCCGCATATCCGTGCCCTGCTGATGCGGGTCAACGGAGGCAAACCCGCCAATGGCCGAGGCATAGATGGTATGGAAATCGAGTGCCTTATCGTGCGCATTCAGTTTGACAAAAAGATCGAACACATGATTGACCACCCAATCAATCCGCGCGGCGGGTTTGTCGATTTTATTCACCACCACGATCACCGGAATGTTGCGCGCCAGAACCTTTTTTAGCACGAAAAACGTCTGGGGCATGGGCCCCTCCTGCGCATCCACCAGCAGCAAGGCCCCGTCCGCCATCTGCAGCACACGTTCAACCTGTCCGCCGAAATCCGCATGTCCGGGCGTATCGATAATATTAATCGTATGCTCCCCGTACTGGAAGGAGCCATTCTTGGAGGCGATCGTGATCCCGCGTTCACGCTCGAGATCCATGGAGTCCATCAGCCGCTCGGCCACCGCCTGGTTGTCGCGGAACATTCCACTCTGCTGGAACAATTTATCCACCAGGGTGGTTTTGCCATGGTCAACGTGAGCCACAATGGCAACATTTCGAATAAGGTCAGGTCGATACATATTTGTTTATTTACTTTCAGGGGGGATCGCCAGCGGGGACTTACGAAAACTCACCAACACCTGAATAGAGTACTCGACCTGGGCGGAACTGTCAAATGGTGACAAACGGCCGCAGGCGGCGTATCCGCCGCCTGTGGCCTTCGCGAGCTTTGCGCCTTCTGTTCAAATTTCCTGATCTGACAGCCGTGCGCTTTTCCGCCTTGAATAGCGGTTTACGCCTTCTGTTTTTTCGGATCGAAGCCGTATTCCGCCAAAATCTTGGCGACCTGGTCGGGCTTGACCTCGGCATAGACCTTCTCATCCACGATCATCACCGGGGCCAGCGCACAGGCGCCGACACAACGGGCCACATCGATTGAAAACAGGGCGTCCGGCGTCGTCTGACCGACGTCAATGCCGAGCAGGTCTTTCAACTTGCTCAGGACATGCCCTGCCCCCTTCACAAAACAGGCGGTTCCCATACAAAGGGAAATCCGGTGTTTTCCCCGGGGGGTGAAATTGAAGAAATGATAGAAACTCGCTACCCCCGTGACCTTGGTTGAAGGAATCTGCATCAGGATGGACACCCCATCCATGTGCTCCTTGGCCAGATACCCGAAGTGATCCTGAACCTTGTGCAGGACGGAAATCAGGTGGCTGTCAGGATTTTTCTTCGCCACACATTCCTCGATATAGCGAACCACCGTTTCCGGAAAAATCGCCTTGGCCTTGTCCTGTTCCTTTTTCAATAACTCGGACTTCATTTCACACCTCGCGGATACTTGGGTTCATAGTGGGTATGCAACAATTCATGACAAAGATGGCTGTTCGGCGCCCCCAGGAAATTCTCATACAAGAGTTCGATGGCGGGATTCTCGTGTGACTTCCTCAGGGACTTGCTCGCATCAATGGAGTAGAGCGCCCGGGCACGCAAGCGTGCCAGTTCGGGATCCAACACATGCATCCCATCCGGCGGATAGGGCTGGCCCCCGCCTGCGACGCACCCACCCGGACAGGCCATGATCTCGATGATGTGGTAGGCCTTCTCACCACTGACGACGCGATCCAGAAGATTTTTGGCATTCTGCAACCCGTTGGCCACCCCGATGTTCACCGTCAGGCCATTGATCTCCACCGAGGTTTCCTTGACCCCTTCGACCCCGCGGACATCTTCAAAATCAAGGGCTTCGAGTTCCTTGCCGGTAATCTTTTCATAGGCGGTCCGGAGCGCCGCTTCCATCACGCCACCCGTGGCACCGAAAATATCGGCCGCCCCGGACGAGACGCCCATCGGGGAATCATACATGCCATCCTCCAGGTTATGGAAATCCACCCCGAGGCATTTCAGCATCCAGACCAATTCGCGTGTCGTCAACACGGCATCCGTGTAGGGCTTACCCCAAGGGGCCATGTGGGCGGGCCGGCTGGCCTCGAATTTTTTCGCCGTGCAGGGCATCACCGCGACCACGAAGATATTCTTCGGATCCAGCCCCATCTGCTGGGCATAATAGGTTTTCAGCAGCGTGGACATCATTCCCATGGGCGACTTGCAGGTCGAGGTCAGGGGAATCAGCTCCGGATAGAAGCGCTCCATGAAATTCACCCAGCCCGGCGAGCAGGAGGTGATCAGGGGAAGGCGCTCATTTTTCTGGATCCGGTGAATGAACTCCGCGGATTCCTCAATAATGGTCAGATCCGCCGCGAAATTGGTGTCGAAGACCTTATGGAACCCGGCGCGACGGAGCGCCGTCACCAACTTGCCCGTCACCGGGGTGCCCGGCCTGAAGCCGAACCCTTCACCGATCGTGGCCCGGATGGCCGGCGCCGTATGCACGACGACATGCATGTCGGGGTTCGCCAGGGCCTCGAATACGGTTTCGGTGGCATCCTGCTCGGTGAACGCGGCCGTCGGACACACATTGACGCACTGTCCGCAGTGGATGCAGACCGAGTCAATCATGTTGCACTCATGGGCGGGCGCCACCACGTTATGGAACCCGCGGTTCTGGACGCCCAGATTGTGAACGCCCTGTACTTCTCCGCAGACGCGGATGCACCGGCCGCACAGGATGCACTTATCCGGGGTGCGGTGCACCGGGGACGACGTATCCTCTTCAAAGTGCTTGCGTTCCCCCTGGAACAGCCGCTCGCGTACGCCGAGATCATAGGCGAGTTTCTGCAATTCGCACGTGCCGTTACGCACGCAGGTCTGGCAATCCATGGGATGATTGTCAAGGATCAGCTCCACCACATCACGGCGCAAGCGGCGCAACAGCGTGGAGGAGGTCTTGACTTTCATGCCTTCTGCCACCGGATAGGAACAGGAGGCCACAGGATTGCGCTGCCCCTCAATCTCCACCAGACAGACCCGGCAGGCACCCAGAACGCTCAGGTCGGGGTGATAACACAAACTGGGAACATCGATATTGATGGACCGGGCCGCCTGAAGCACCGTGCTTTTATCAGACACGGTCACCTTGACTCCGTCAATCCAAAGGGTAACTTTTTTTTCTGTTGTCATGACTATTTCCTCTTTACCGCGTCAAATTTGCACACCTCGAAACATTGTCCGCACTTGATGCAACGGGACGCATCAATGGTATGAAGCTCTTTCGGCTTCCCGCTGATGCAGGCCACAGGACACTTGCGCTTGCAGGCCCCGCACCCGATGCACTTCTCCGTAATCGTATAGTTCAGCAGGTGCGTACAAACCCCCGCCGGACAGCGCTTTTCGCGGATATGAGCCTCATACTCGTCCCGGAAGTGCTTAATGGTGCTGATGACCGGGTTCGGGGAGGCCTGTCCGAGACCGCACAACGAGGTCCGCTTGATCGTGTCGCCCAGCCGGAGGAGCTTCTCGATATCGCCCTCCACGCCCTTGCCATCCACGATGCGCTGGAGAATCTCAAGCATACGCTTGGTGCCCTCCCGGCAGGGAGTGCATTTGCCGCAGGATTCATCCTGGGTGAAATCCAGGAAGAACCGGGCCATGTCCACCATGCAGGAATCCTCGTCGATCACGATCATCCCGCCGCTGCCCATCATGGAGCCGGCCGCCGAAAGCGACTCATAGTCCACCGGCGTGTCGAGACACGACTCAGGAAGACAACCGCCGGCCGGACCACCCGTCTGGACCGCCTTGAATTTCTTACCGTCCTTGATGCCGCCGCCAACCCCGTACACCACATCCCGCAGCGTCGTGCCCATGGGGACTTCGACCAGCCCGGTGTTACATACCTTGCCCGCCAGCGCAAAGACCTTCGTCCCCTTGCTCTTCTCGGTCCCGATCGAGGCGAACCACTCGGGTCCGTCCAGAATCACCACCGGAATATTGGCGAACGTCTCTACATTATTGATGACGGTGGGTTTGCCCCACAGTCCGCGAACCGCCGGATACGGGGGCCTTGGCCGGGGCATACCCCGCGCGCCCTCGATGGAACGGATCAGCGCGGTTTCTTCGCCACAGACGAAGGCACCCGCCCCGAGCCGGATCTCAATGTCGAAATCCCATTCGGTCCCGAAAATATTTTTGCCGAGGAACCCGGCTTTACGGGCCGCCGCGATGGCGACTTCCAGCCGTTTGATGGCCAGCGGATACTCCGCACGGATGTATACATACCCCTGTTTGGAGCCGATCGCATAGCCGCCAATAATCATCCCCTCAATGATGGTATGGGGGTCGCCCTCAATGGTGCTGCGGTCCATAAAGGCGCCGGGGTCACCCTCGTCGGCGTTACAGATGATGTATTTCTCTTCGCTCTTCTGGACCGAGGCGAAGTTCCACTTCACACCGGTGGGGAACCCGCCACCGCCGCGCCCGCGCAGGCCGGACTTGGTGATGGAATTCACGACATCCTGAGGCTTCATTTCCGTCAGGACCTTGACCGCGGCCTGATAGCCCCGGACGACCAGGTACTCATCCAGGCTCTCGGGATCAATGACCCCGCAGTTCCGCAACGTCACACGCATCTGCTTGCCAAAGAAATCCACATCGCCGAAAACGGAGGAAAACCGGTCCGCCAGACGGGCATCAGACCAGAGCTTTTCCTCGGAGAAGTCGCTGCCAGCCTTCTCCTTGTGCGGCATCGAGAGGGCTTGCACCGGAGCCCCCTTGAGAATGTGCGAATCGAATATGGTCGCCACTTTGTCAGGAGTCATGGAAATGTACTTGATCGGTGCAGATCCCTTGGCAAACACGGCCACCACGGGCTCCATATCGCAGCGTCCGGAGCAACCCACCCGGCTCAACGTAACATCCTTGAGCTTGTGTTGCTGGATTAAGGTTTCAACCTGCTTGAAGACTTCATTGGCCCCAGCGGCATTTTCACAGGTTGCCGAGCCCACCGTGATACGGATTTTCGAACTCAACTTCTCCTTCTGCAGCCGATGTTCGGCCTTGCGGCGAAGTTCAAGCAATTGTTCCATTGGTTTACTCATACGTATTCCCTTTTTATTAGAAAAATAGCTCAATAACGCATCTGCGCGTCTCTTGTCAAATGATTAACGTTAAATATTTAACATTTCTATTACTATCCAATAATTAAGGTGTAGTTCGTGAAAATATTCACGAACTTAATCCTGAAACGGACCACCAATAAACTTTCTTTTGAGGCCTCTTTCCGTTATTCATTTTCAAACATTTATTTGGAGATCATCTTATGGCCAGAACCGTACGCTTGAATAAACGCCCCGAGTGGAAGGCATTGAAAAAAAACGCAGACTTGCTCAAAGTGACCCACCTGCGCGACTTGTTCCGTGATGATCCGGGCCGTGGCAAGCAGTTCACCATGGAAACCTGCGGTCTCTACCTCGATTATTCAAAAAACCGGATTACCGCAGAAACCCTGAGCCTTCTGCTTGACCTCGCCCGGGCCTGCCATATCAATGAGGCCGCACAGGATATGTTCACTGGAAAGAAGATCAACCAGACCGAGAACCGGTCCGTCCTGCATATTGCCCTACGGAACCGCTCCAACACTCCAATCATGGTGGATCGCAAGGATGTCATGCCTGAAGTAAACGCGGTCCTCGACAAAATGATCACCTTTTCCCGCAAGGTTCGCGCAGGAGAATGGCTGGGCTATAGCGGCAAGCCCATCCGGACCATCGTCAACATCGGGATTGGTGGCTCTGACTTGGGCCCTGTGATGGCCTATGAAGCCCTGAAGGCGTATTCGGACCGCACCCTCACGCTCCGCTTTATTTCCAACGTGGATGCCACGCATTTCGCCGAATGTACCCGTGACCTGAATCCGGAGGAGACCCTCTTCATTGTAGCCTCCAAGACCTTTACCACGCAGGAGACCATGACCAACGCCGAAACGGCACGGGCCTGGTGCCTGAAATCCCTGAAGGATCCCGCCGCCGTGGCCTGCCATTTTGTGGCCCTCTCCACCGCCGCCAAGGAGGTCAGTGCCTTTGGCATCGACACCGCCAACATGTTCGGCTTCTGGGACTGGGTAGGCGGCCGCTACTCCCTCTGCTCCGCCATCGGCCTGCCGGTCATGCTGGCGATTGGGCCTGAAAAGTTTATCGAGTTTCTCGAGGGGTACCACGCCATGGACCGGCATTTTATCGAAGCCCCCCTGGAACAGAATGCCCCCGTTCTGCTGGCCCTGCTGGGGCTCTGGTACAACAATTTTATGGGCGCCGAAACCCACGCCATCCTGCCGTACGATCAGTATCTGCACCGGTTCGCGGCGTATTTCCAGCAGGCGGACATGGAAAGTAACGGCAAGGGCTGCGACAAGCAGGGCAAGCCGGTACAATGGCAGACGGGCCCGGTCATCTGGGGTGAGCCCGGGACCAATGGCCAGCACGCCTTTTATCAATTGATTCATCAGGGAACCAAATTGATCCCCTGTGATTTCATCGGGTTCAGTCAGAGCCAGAATCCCATTGGCGACCACCACGACAAGTTCATGGCCAACTTCTTTGCCCAAACCGAGGCATTGGCATTCGGCAAGACCGAGGCGGAAGTGATCGCCGAAGGCACCCCGGCCAAACTGGTCCCCTTCAAAGTCTTTACAGGGAACCGGCCGACCAACACCATTCTGGCAGAGAAACTGACGCCCCGTATTCTGGGCTCGCTCATTGCCCTCTATGAACACAAAATCTTCGTTCAGGGGGTGATTTGGAACGTCTTCTCATTCGACCAATGGGGGGTCCAACTCGGTAAAGTATTGGCCAATAAAATCCTCCCGGAATTGCAAACCCCGGAACCCACCCTGACGCACGATTCCTCAACCAATGAACTGATCCGCCGCTACAAGGCAGGAAAATGAAACGGATTTTACTGATTGGTAATGATGGGCAAGTGGGGTTTGAGTTGCAGCGGGCGCTGGCCCCGTTGGGGCCTGTGACCGCCGTGTGCTATCCCGCCATTGATTTCTCCGACCCCGACTCCATCATTCGGATCGTACGCGAAGCGCAGCCTCAACTGATTGTCAATGCCGCGGCCTATACCGCGGTCGACAAAGCCGAATCAGAGCCGGACCTGTGCCGCAAACTCAATGCCATCGCGCCGGCGATTCTGGCGGAGGAAGCCAGAAAACTAGGTGCCGGGTTGATCCACTACTCCACCGATTTTGTCTTTGATGGAACCAAGCAGCAGCCTTACCTTGAAACGGACCTGCCCCATCCCCTCAGCGTCTACGGGACCACCAAACTGGAGGGCGACCGGGCCATTCAGGACTCCGGTGTACCTCACCTCATTTTCCGGCTCGCCTGGGTCTATGGCCTGAGGGGCAGGAATTTCCTTCTCACCATGCGCCGCCTGGCGAGTGAAGGGAAACCCCTGCGCGTGGTAAGCGACCAGATCGGATGTCCCACCTGGTGCCGGACCATTGCGGATGCTACCGCCACGGCTCTCGCAACCGTCCGGACAAAAGACGGGACATTCCCCCTGAATGACGTCAGCGGCCTCTATCACTGCGTCAGCGCCGGACAAACCTCCTGGCAAGGCTTTGCACGCGCCTTTACACCGGCCGGCATTCCTGTCATCCCCATCACGACCGCCGACTATCCCACACCGGCTCGCCGACCGCCCTACTCCGTGATGAACTGCGACCAGTTCACACGGACCTTCGGAACCTCCCTGCCCCATTGGGAGCAGGCGCTCAGCGACTGCCTGGCATCCCTTAAATAGCGATCTGAAGCGCTTCAGATGCCAAATGGAGGTAACTGAGGCGGAAGCCCAGGTGGCAGCCGACGTCCCGGCGGCTGAGCGACAAGAGGGAAACAAGAAATCGTTCGCCGGGGACGTCGAACGCCACCTTGGGCTTCTGGATTCTGACTCCTGAATTCTGGATACCCGAGCCTGTCGCCGGTCTTTCAGCAAACCCGGACCACATCCAGACCCAGAATGGCACCAAGTTTAGAGAGCGTCCCCGCCACATGCCCCACCCCGATGGCACAGTGGTGGGCCGGTCCGGCCTTGGACCATTCGTTCATGAAGGCCTTGGCGCCGATGCTGAAGCGATAGCGGCTATTGGTATTCCCGATCTGGAGCACCGGCCCCGACACACTCTCCCCCTCGGCAATGAGCAGGGATAGTTTCCCCGCCGCTCCCTGCACAACCGAAAGCAGTGTCACCGGCCCATGTTTGACGGTCATCTGAATCGACAGCCCTTTCCCGGGCTTGCCATGGTATACTGACAAAGGAACCAACCCCACGCCCCCCTCCGCAATCGCGAAATGGGCGGGTCCATCATGCCCGAGATAGATCACGTCGTCCTTGAAATCGGCGAGATAAAGTTCCGAGAACGACCCGCCCACCCCCAGCAGGTCCAGGATCTTCATGGCCTGAACATTCTTGACCTCACACTCTCCGGCGATGGGAATATGGCACCCGGTCAACAGGGTGTTCCCGGCAATGACGGAGGTGACAATATCCTGGTAGGGATTACCGTCCACGCCTTCGTAATAATAGGCCATTGAGCCAAGCTGATGCGTCTCAATCAACGCATCGAGCGCACAGGAGGTTTTCGCGGCCCTGCGGAGTTCAGCCTCACCACAGTCCGGTGAAACCTCAAAGACCCGGTGGAATTCCGCGACTTTCTCCACCACCCGGTCCTCGGACATCGCTTCGCGCAAGGCGTGCAGTTCGCACATTTCCAGCACTTCAAAGTGGTTGCCAAACCTGGCCGATTGCTGGGTCATATCACTGTATACATCCAGCATGCCGCCATAATAATGGCCGAGCACGCCCACCCGGTTCTCCCGCATCCCGGTGGCCACACGGGCGGCTGCCACCCATTCCCGGATTTCACCCCAGGCGGCCTCTTCCTTCAAGTACCCGGTAACCATGTGATAGGCAATCCCGGAGCGGTTGAACACACAGGCGATCTCAGGCGCACTGCAGGACTGGCAATGCTCCAACCAGAGGCCAGTCATTTTCCCGCGATCCCCCAGCGCATTGAAGGCATCGTAGTCCAACTGAGCGACCGGCTGCAGATTCAGCACCACCACGGGGACCTTGGCCTCCTGCACCACTGGCAGCACCGTGGAGGACAACGCATAGGTCGAGACGTAGAGAAAGATCAGGTCCACGCGTTTTTCGCGCAACAACGCAGCGGCGGCCCGTGCCTTGACCGGATTGTCGACCATGCCCGCATCCACCAACTCAACCTCCAGGTGCCGCAGTTTCCCGGCGATTTCAGCCTGATACCCCGTCAGGTGTTCCAGCAGTCCGTCAAACTGTGGCCAGTAGGTATCCAGGCCAATCCCGAAAAGCCCGATCCGGGGCGCTGTTGAGGGGTGCGTTTTCGTTTTCATCTTCAGCTCCGCAGGGCCAACACGTTCCGTTCATACTGGCCGACCTCTTCGAGCCAGGCCGTGCCCACGGGGACATCCTTGCTCAGGCAGAGCCAATCCCACACGGCGCCAAACGGCAGGGTCTTCAGTTCTTCCATCAAGCCCAGGCGACTGGCGTTATCCCCCTTGCGTTCTAATTTCGCGAGGCTCGCTGACGGCTCGAGCAGGGCAAACAGAATCGCCTTACGCGTGGCGCGCAGACCGATGACATAGGCCGCAATGCGGTTGATGCTGGCATCAAAATAATCCGTGGCAACCGCCACCCGGTCCCAGGCATTCCCGCGCGCAATTTCCTGGAACAGATGTTGCAGATCATCCCCGAACAGCACCACATGGTCACTATCCCAGCGCATCGGCCGGCTGACATGCAACAACAGCCGCTGATGGAACTGGAGCGCACTGGACACCTTATCGTGAATGGTTTCCGTCGGGTGATAATGCCCCATGTCCATACACAGCCCCACCCCGCGGCTCAACGCGTAGCCGCTATAGTACTCGGAGGACCCCACCACGTACTCCTCACTGCCAATCCCGAACAGTTTGCTCTCCACGTAATCGATGCATTGCGCCTTGCTGACCGTCTTCTCATTCGCAATCGCCTGGTCCAGTGACTCGGTCAGTAACGCCCGCGGGGTCCAACGGTCGGCCGGAAAATCCTTGGAGCCATCGGGAATCCAGTGGTTGACAAGACAGGGGGCGCCCTGGGAGCGAGCCATGGCGGCGGCGATTTTGCGACAGGCAATGGCGTGGCGAACCCAGAAGGCCCGGATGGCGGGATCACGATGCGACAGCGTATAGCCCTCGTTGGCCTTGGGATGCGCAAAAAAGGTGGGATTGAAATCCAGACAGAGCTTCTGTTGTTTGGCCCAGGCCATCCAGTTGGCAAAATGACGGGGCTCCAATGCATCGCGATCCACCGCCTTGCCTGAGGTTTCGGCATAACAGGCATGAATATTCAACCGCATCACGCCGGGAACCAGTGCCAGCACCTTTTCATAATCCGCACGGGCTTCCGCCGGTGACCGGGCACGACCGGGATGATTACCGGTAGCCATAATGCCGCCGCCATTCAGGGCCCCTTCCTTCACCTCGAAACCGCCCACATCATCGGCCTGCCAGCAATGCATGGATACCGGGATACTCAAGGCCTGCCGGATCGCCTTATCCGTATTGATCCCCAACTCCGCATACCGGGCTTTCGCCATGCCATACATCTTCTCAAGCTCTTTTATATTCATCGTGCTCCTTAAAGGTTGTCGATAAATTACCCCACTATGCCCAAACTGCCAATAGGAGGAATGACCATAGTTTTATGCTTTCTGACCAAATCCGAGGCAATAGGATTCAGGGTCTTTTGTTTTAACTTTCTGGCACTGGTTTCGACAAAGCGAAACCCTCCATTTTGATTGAAATCATGATAATATCACGCGTTTACACAATGGAGGGATGCGCTCCGTCGCATCCGCAGCACCAAAATAGGCCAAAACAAAAGCCTCGAACAAAAGAGCTAAGGTCATTGAAAATTTAAAATATATTACCTAATATGTCCGTCATGGCCAAGTCTCTACCGGAACAGATCAGTCGTTCGTTTTTTCGTTATATGCCCATTAGTGAACGCATGCGGGAATGGGGCTTCGCCGTCACCAACGCCGGACAGTCTGTCATTGTGCCGGGGAGCGATTACCCCCCGACCCGCCATCCTGCCCACCACCATTTCACCTGGGAATCGGGCCGCGTGCTGAACTCCCCTTCCTTCATTTATGTCACTCACGGTGAAGGGCTGTTCGAATCTGCCTCCAGCCGGCCGGTCAAGGTGATGGCAGGGCAGATCCTGGTTCTCTTTCCGGGCCTCTGGCACCGCTATAAGCCGGATCGGCAGACCGGCTGGCATGAGTATTGGGTAGATTTCGAAGGCCAGCAGGCAGACCATTTTTTTGGATTGGCGGGATTCGAGCCCCGGAACCCTGTGGTCACGGTTGGGTTGGATGAGACGCTGATTCTGGCGTTTACGCAGCTTACCGAACTGGCTCGCATGGAGCCGTTCAGGATGGAGCTACTGCTCAGCGCCGAGGCGACGCGCATCCTGTGTCGGATTACCGCCCTCATGGATGCCAGGCAATTGGGAACGCATCAGGATGCGGCCGCCATCTCCCACGCCAAAGCCGCGCTGCTGGAGGATTCAGGCTCTGATATCGATTTGCAACAGATGGCCAGAACTGCCGGCATGAGTTACACCTCCTTCCGGCGCCTGTTCAAGGCCAGCACCGGCTTTTCTCCCCGCCATTTCCAGCTGGAGCACCAGTTACACCGGGCTAAAGCCATGCTCAGCCACTCCACCCTGCCAATCGGGGAACTTGCCGAAGCGCTCGGGTTTGCCTCCGTCTATTATTTCTCGCAGTTTTTCAAGAAGAAGACCGGGCTGGCCCCGCTCGCCTTCCGGAAACAGGCGGTGGCGCAACGGCAGACTCAATGTTTCAACACAAACCAGTCGCCCTTGCGCTCGTAAAGGTCATACCAGATCCGGTCCTTGTCACGCACCTGATGGCGCAGGGTCGCCGTCTTGGCAATCGCCGGTCCATCCAGATCCTGATTAAAATAATAATTCCCGACCCGGGTGACTTCCGCGTAGCGCCACCGTTCCTCAGCCCCGGGCGATGGGGGCGAAACCTCGGCGTACTTCAATTGCTCCGGAGGCACCGGCGTGAAACACAGGTGATAGATATACCCCTGCAACAGTCGCGGAAACCGGACAGACCGGACGTCAGGCTGCCGGGCAAGGTAGCGCATGACATCAGGAACCCCCTGTTGCAGGTATTCCTTGAAAAAGAGATCATTCCTGGCCAAGCCCTTGAAAGTCTTCACAGTCGACGCTCCAAGATACACCGCCAACAGAACCGCAAAGACCGGCGCAGCCACCCGGAGGGGAATGCGGCGGAGTAGATACCAGACGGCCGCACACCCTACCGCCGTGATCAGGAGAACGTGTGCCAATAGATGCGTCATCCGGGCCGTGTACATCTTCTGGGTGAAAATAGCACCCACGATGGGGGCGACCAGGAACCCCGCCAACAACCAGAGTGCAGACCGACGCCAATGACTCGCCTCATCCCGACTATTCGGCCGGCCCAATAACGCCAGAAGCCTTTCCGGGATGAACACCGACGCAAGCAATACCCCCAGTCCAATCAGGTAGAAGGGGGCCAGGCTATGCTGGATATGCGCGATCCCGGGAATTTGATGAAGCTCCAGCATCTTCGGGGCATGAAATAAAAATAGCAGGGACTGGTAGTCACAGTAGTTGTGCCAGAAATTTGACCACACCTGGTCGGCAAAGAAAATACATTCGCGGTGGAGCCGCCCTGTGGTGGAGGGGTTTTGGACACGCGTCAGGATGGCCAGGAGCATGAGCAGGGTATACACGCCGCCCATGAGCATGATCCGGGGCCAGTTCTTACGGCTCCACAACAGGAGGCCTGCCCCGATCATCAGAGGCGCGAAAAAATACTGAGACAGGTATTGATGGGTCCATAAGAATAACACAAACCCCGTCAGGATCGCCCCCCCGTAGATGCGGATCCGACCTGTCTGGGCGGTAAGCACCCGGAACATCAGCAATAGACCTGCCAGCTGGAAAAAGGTGACAAAGCCCGGGCTGACCGCCCAGCGTGAAAAATAGATGTTCCAGGGAGAGACGGCTAGCAGAGCGGCACCCATGATCCCGGCGGCACGGCTCCGGAACAGGCCGTATAACAGGAGCCCGATCAAGGGAATGGCGGCCACATTCAGAAGTGCGCAGGGCAGCCGGGCAGCCAATTCGGTAGGGCCTAACAGTGCCACAAACGGGAGAGTGATATAAGACGGGAGGGAAGACGGCGAATCCCCAAACTGCCGGGAATTCAGGGGCCAGCGATCCCCATGGTGTTCTGCCCCCGTGGTGAGCAGACTCCAGGCATCATACATATCCACCGCCTCATCCTGCCCGAAGCCTCCGGGGTATTCTCCGAGTTTGACCAGGCGCAGCCCTGCACCCAACAGGGTGATCAAGGCCAGGGCGATGAAAAACGACCTCGCCCTTTGGGGGAGAGGATCAAGGTGAGGGGTATCGGTATGTGATGAGGAAAACGGCATAATGACCACGATCTTCCAAGCATGAACCTTTACTTTAGGTTGCTGATAGCCTCGTACATCGTACGCGCTACAAAACGTAGCCCCGGCTGCTCTTTACTCCATGGCTCAAGCCCCCCCTCAGACTCATAGAAATCGAGATGGATGGCATCGCTGGCGAACCAACCGTCACATTCCGGCCCCGACATCAACTTCTGCAGATCCACCAGAACGGTCCCGGTTTCCTGGGCCACCTCCCGCACAATCTGGGCGTATTCATCGTGCTGGCGCTCAAACTCATCTCTCGTGCGGGCACAGCCCTTGGTGACATAATCCTCAGGAATCCGCCGGCGGGCGGCGGCGACCAGAATCGGCGTGGCCCCGCACGACCGGATCTCCTTCACAAATTGCCTCATGGTGATCCGGAAATCCTCCGGTGGCAACCGGAGTTCCCGTGAATCCGCTTGAGGGGCTTTGGGTTTTACAGCGGTCCATTGATGCCGGGTATCCATGACATGCAGGAACAAGCGCCCCACGGTCCGATGAGACAGAAGCATATACATCCGGCGGAATGAAGGTGACAGCCGGGCCCCTAGCCGTGTCCGGTCCGGAACTTCCCATACATGGTCATTCCTCCCGAAACTCACAATCACCACATCCGGCTTTAAGCTCTTTCCCAACAGGTCAAATGATCTCAGGCCTTGCATCGAGGAGTACCCGTACACCCCCATGCTCAAGGCTTCCCATTTACCCCCGTCCGGTGGCGCATTCGTCAGCATCTGATTCAGATATTGAGCATAGCAGGGTTGACCTTGGGCCGTGACGGAATCCCCCATACAGATCACCCGGCGCACCCCCGGCCCCTTCTCGCGGCTGACCTCCCGATCGCGGAACCCGAGGCTGTTGATCTTTCCCCCATATACACTGGAACCCGGCTCGAACTTCCAGACCAGGTCGGGGTCGGCCAGCATGGACTTGTGAAAATGCTCCACTCCCTGACTCTTGCTCACCAGGACCATCGGGGCAACCTGAAACTCGACCTTGGTTTTTTTCAGGAGATTGTCGGCAATCATGATCGTGCCCATGCAGGCCACATAGAGCATGACCAACTTGGCGGTGATCGAATAGCGGAACACCCCCAGCCGCAGCGCACGGTCAAGCCCTTCAGCTCGCCAGGCGGCGACCCCGTGAATCACCAGGGCCGCCAGAGGGATCAACAGGCGATTGTCATTCCAACGAAGCTCCAAGACGTGGTTGAATATCGCGACCGAAGTCTTGACTTCCCACCAGAGCCACCAGACCAGAACCAGACTGACGAGAAACAATACGTCAGCAATCCAGATCACCGCCTGCACCGCAGTTGCGGATGAATTGAAGCGTGAGTTCAAGGAGTTCATGAGGCCTGTTAGAACCGGCAACTCAGGCCGGCGCCATAGGCCACATAACTCATGGTCATCACAAACGGGCCCCCATAGTTCCGCCCGTAGTTGTAATACCAGTCTCCGGTAATATCATCGACGGTCATCGACCTGGCATAGAAATCCGCTGACAGGTTCTTGTACAGGCGCACTCCCAGCCCACCGCCTAATTCAAACCCATTCACGCTACTCGTTGCATCCACATAGCGTTGCCCGTTGTTGCCCCAGGAATTAGGAAGAAATTTAGCCTGATAGAACGCATAGCCAACCTCTGCATAGGGGGTAAAGCGGGTCTTGTTATCCCAGACCGCTTGCAGATACGGAATGAACCCCTTGATTTCCTCATTCCCATCACTTCCGGACATGTCCGCCACCCCGTCCCCGTCCCCATCATCCATCGTCCGGGCGGTGACATGATCATAACTCACCCCCAACCAGAGGGGGGTATGGGGAAGCCGGGCCTGAAGATAGACTTTATCAGGTGAATGATCCTGAACCTCGGTAATTTCCGTAATCGTTCCGAAATACGACCCGTTCCCCGGGGTGCCACGGGTCGTGTCAGACAACGACACCTGCATCATCCGTGTACCAACCTGGAAGGAGGGATGTTGCCAGGTATCAACAAAGAAACGGTCATTTTCCGGTATGGCCACTTCATTGGTGGGACTAACGGCCACACTGACGGGCGCAACGGCCACAGGCGTGACAGGCATCACCACCGCATTGGTGGCCACATGCGCGGGCACATTGGTAGCGGTATGCACCACTACCGGGGCCACATGATGCACAGGACCATTGGTCGCCACAGGCGCAGGAGCGGGCTTAACCACCACAGGCGCAGGCTCCTGAACCACGGGAACAACCGCCGGGGTTACTGGCTCGGCCTCCAAAATGGGCGCTGTGGCGGGCGCCTGAATATTGAGCGCCGGCTCTTGTGCCTGCATGGCACTCGCCAATGACATCATACCGATCAATGCTACCAGCCCGAACCCTTTTAACCCGCTCATACGTTATCTCCTGTGCTTTAATTTATTAAAAATCAGCGCTGACTTTGTACCATAGTTTCACTCAAAAACAAGACTGAATACGTCGTCTATCAAGAAGCTGGGAAATTTCACGTACTGGTTGATAGCGCCCCACTATTTCATGCTTGGCAAAGGGGCACGAAAATGCCGGATCACGCGAAAATTGTCCCACAATTCCAGGACGGAACCCGGATGTTCCCTGCCATCAGGAGAGGAATAGGAAACCGTCAGCGGAAGAGACGTAATATGTATCTGAGGCAACCATGCAAAGAAGCCATCACCCCAGACGACTTTAGGCGTCACATCCAAATCACGCCCTTCTTTTGAAATATCCACGTTCATCACCCCATTCGTCCCGGGATGATCCTGAATCTTGAAACGGTGCCAGCCCCCCATCACTGAAACACGGGGAAGCTCATACATCGCTGTCCCGGGCTTAAACTCCCCGATCCCATCCGCGCAGGTCGTGGCAGTCGTGAATTTTGACCGGCTCATTCCGGCCAGGGTTTCACCTTTATATTGTCCATACGGAAAACAAAATCCCTCCGGGGTAACGCCGCCTTTTCGAGTCAAATCCCGATAACAGGAGGCGATCTCCTGCCGGGGATCAGCCAATGCCCGGAGATTGGCATGGGTTCGGCTATGCCCCCCGAACCGGATCGTGCCCCGTTGATACATGGCCCGGACTTCCGGCCAGATGAGCAGCGGCGTCCCCTCCCATTTCTGACGGGCCTCCGCCGTGTCGCCTACCCGTCCTGTTATTAAATAGGATACCCCCTTATAGCCGTATTTTTTCAGTAAGGGTTCCGCCTGCTCCATGAGGTCCAAGTACCCATCATCAAAGGTCAGGACAATGGGCTTATGGGGAAGGGGCCGGCCCCAGCGTTGATGAGCCACCAGATCGGATGGCCAGACACTCACATAGCCCTGCTCGCGTAAACTCTGTAATTGGGTTTCAAAATCCCGCGCCGTGACCCACCAGGGGGAATCCACTTCATCCCCGATCCGGTGATACATTAAAATGGGCACCGGAACGGGGCGGACACGTTGTGCCTGCAACCAGCAAAAACCGGCAAGGATCAACATCACTGCCACAAAAACCGCCATATATCGCCTTGTAATCATGCTTAGCAAAAACTCCACATAAATAGTCCCCTCACCCCAGCCCTCTCCCCCAAGGGGCGAGGGGATGCCGGCTAAGGCAAATGAGTCAGTCGCACCCGCCCATCCTGACTTCCATCCACATGAAGCGGCGCCGCACCCCATTCAACATCCGCCTGCACCCTCACGTAAAGATCCGAAACGGAACAGGGATTCACCAAGGGGATCGTGAGCGTAATCCGGCTTCCCTGCCGGACAGAGTTGGGACCAATCGGACATGCATGGATTTTCCGGGGACCTGCCGTTTTTCTGCGATACACCAGTATTTGGAGGGCCGGGACAGGATCTTTCAACACTTCAAACTGTAACTCCGCCGTCGCGCCGCTGGTTTCAGCCTTAACCAGTTTAAGCCAGGGATAAAATACAATCCCTGCCTGATTGACACTTGCCTCCGGGGCGGCCTTTTCCCTCTCGAGCTCCAGCCACCCCTCCTCGTCAGGGACTGAGTGCCGCGCGGACTCCAACCATCGACGGGCCTCCCCAGCCTGTCCTCGATGCAGCGCATGCCGGATCAACGCCCGGTATACCTCGCGCCGTTCTGCCCATAATAAATCAGCCCCGCTCCACTGGATCTCCATCGGCGATAGCGCCAATCGCCCGCCCCGCTGAGAGGAGGAAAAGGTCAATTCCAGTTCCTGCTCCTCCCGGACTACAAACGAGTAACTCCACTTGCTTTTCAGCCCGGGCTCAATCACCACGGCCACTGTGCCAGTCCGTGACATCTGACCCACGTTCAGAACCCATGGCTGAGTGATTTCAAAGGGCGGGGCCACACTCGCCCCACCCTGCACCGTATACCGTCCGGGCGCCAACCGGACGGGCAGTTGAAGCGAAGCAAAAAACAGCTTATCCGTTTCCACCGACTCAACATTCAATACCCATTCCGGAATCTTCATCTGAATTCCATCACGCCCCGTGTCGATCACCGGTAGCCGGATCCGGGCATGATCACGGTAGGCGGCCCCGCTAACCCCGTTCAGCATCAGCTGTTCAGGGAGAACCCCGCAGGCTTTTTCAAAGTCAGCCAACGCCTGACGCGCCAGAGGCTCGTAGCGCCCGGCCAGCGCCCACTGCCCCTGTTCCACCGCACAGGCATACCACAGCCATGCCTCTTCAGCGGCCGTCGGGCTTTTCCTCAACCACTCCAGCGCATGATCCGGATACCCTTTCTGGTAAAGCAACAACGCCACATCACGAACGTCGGTTACCGCCTGGGCATAACAGGGCAGATACTCGACATGGGGCTGCGAGCGGACGTGAAGGGTGATCTCATCATATTCAGAAAGGCGCGGCCAATACCAGGGCCGCCGCACTTCAACCACGTTCACATCATAGGGATTCATGTGAATGACCTGTCGATCCCCCATGCCGTTGACAACCACATCCCCTGCCCGTTCTTTCGTTTGCAGAACAATATAAATGGGCCGTCGCATCGTGCTGGATCCACTTACAATCAGCGAACGCGGGGTGGTATCCACGAACAATCCGGGAGAACTCCCCACTTCACTTTCACTAAGCGGCACCATCACCGAGGGCGAATGATCGATCAAGGCCGGCCGGAACATGGGAGTGCGGATCGCGAGGTCCGCCTTGCCCTGCCGGGTATCCCACCATTCCATCTGGTGCCCCACAAACGCAAAGTTAGGCTCACGCGGGCCCCACTCACACAGCAAATGCGCCGACTGTTTAAATTCCTTCAGATTTTTCGCAAAATCTGGATACAACGCTCCGGTACGCGGATCCACCGTTCCCCGGCCACAGGCCGACACATTACGCAAAAGGTAGTCCATGTCGAGGTGGGCCCGGCGTTCCGGCGTCACCCACTCGATCTGAGGAACATCACAGCCCTCATCAAACAGGCGACAGGTGGGCACGGTATAAGCCTCTATGCCGACTTTCCCCTGAAGCGGGGCATGACAATACAGCCATCGCAACGCCTGGATTCGTGGTTCAGGCACTTCGCATAAACTGGAGAAGCGAAGTGTGCGCACCAAACTATCCCCACCCGCCACTAACAAGACCAGCAGGATAGTCGATAATGCCAGCACACGGTATCGAGCCTGATTCGCCCATGCCCAGCTTTCCTTTACGCCAATGGCCAGGCACACCCCCATGTACGGGAAAAAGGCCAGACATTCCTGCCCTCTGATCCAGGGGGCCACTTTTAAACAATAAAAAAGGTACACCCCGATGGGGAGCAGCGTGACCGGCCAATATCGGCGATACTTCCGGAGGCACGACACCCCCGCCCCCAGCCCGATGAACATCAGCCAGCCCCAGTGGATATCGGCCAGATTATCCACCAGAATACTCCAGTTGGAGCGAAGCACGGCATAGGGATCCGAGACGGACGCACCCAGATTAACGCTCCGCTCGGCATAAGTGGCCTGTCCGGCCCGTTGCAGTTGCCGCCAGAACTCCATCCCTTCAAACACATGCCGGTTCGTATAACACCACCCGCTGACCACCAACAGGAGTCCAAAGCCCAACAGTTGGACGGCTCGGGAACTCGTCTTTCTCTCCCCCATCCGCCAGCAGACCCACCCTCCGGCCCCCGCCTGCAAAAGCAGTAAAATATTTGTGTATTTTGTTCCAATCGCCAAGCCGGTCGCCACCGCCGCCATCCCGAACCAGAACCACTTCCCCGTCTCCATGACCCGTACCCATAGATAAAGCGCAAGCGTCAGGGTGAATAACATCGCAATATCCGTTTCGGCATAATGGGAATGTTCCACATGAAGTCTTGAAAATGCCAGGAGGCCAGCCGCCGCCAGCGCAGCCCAGGCGCTCCCTGACACGCGCCACGCTAGGCTATAGAAAAGCAACACGGTTAATACCGCTAGAACGACGTTGATCTTGCGCAGGAAAAAAGTCCGGCCATCATCACCCTGCACCGCCTGGAGTCGATGTCCCTGGAACTCGGACCACGCGGAAGCCCCCCCGACACACACGCTTTTTAGGAATAAGATGGGCTTGATAAGATGGAAATACCCCCCGGGGTAGGCGGCGTTCTCCGTCTGAGAATGCTCCTCCATCCAGGTTGCCCAGTGGGTGATTTTATACTCATCCGGATGGAGAAGCGGCCATTCAATCCCACGCTCACGGACCCAGGCTGACCCAGCCAACAGCACGATCAGTCCCGCGACCATCCAGCTTCGTCTTGCCCGTTTACCAGACATGGTGGCTCCTGTTGATCATGGGTTAGCGTTCCTCATGATATTCGGATTCGGTGTTGGCGTCCCAGGGACTGCAGTCCTGCCCCATGAGGTTCCTTGCCGCGAGCCAGCCGGAAAGAATGGAGTGATCCATGTTGTTGTACCGGAACATGCCGCCCCGGCCGGCCACCTGCAAATTGGAGAGACCCGACAACAGGGTCCGGGCGTGAGTGATCGCTTCCTTATACGGGCCCGTGTACATCGGGTAGGCATTGCTGACCCGGCATACACAGCCATCTTTAATCATCGCATTGCCCCCCAGCCCGATGGCTTTGAGTTCCGTGGCCGCCAGTTCCAACAACTCCTTATCAGGGGTATTCCAGAGTGCGTCGCCCGCCGTACAGAAATACTCACAGCCGATCGGCGTGTGTTCCTGCGTGGGAGTCATCCAGCGGCTCCAGTTCTTGAAATTCTGAACCCGGCCCAGTTTGACCGTGGGATCATGGACGTAAATCCAGGTATCAGGAAATACCTCCGGTTGATCCAGGATAAGATTAACCGAGATGAAATCGCGGAACCGCATATTCCGCGCCGTCACCGCCACCTCCGGCTGGCCGGGAAAAAGCAGCGACAGGGTGTCCGGCAAAGGAATGGTGGAGACGACCACATCGGCCACGTACTCGGTCTTGACGCCATCCCGGGTCACTTCAATTCCCACCACTTTACCATCCTGATGCCGCAACCCCGAGACGTGATGTCCGGTCAGAATGGTTCCGCCCGCCGCTTTAACCTGCGCGGCCACCGCCTCATACATCATTCCCGGCCCATATTTGGGATAATTAAACTCCTCAATCAGCGACGTTTCCTTGTCTTTTGACTGGATCAGGGCATTGCGAACCGCATCCCACAGGGATAGTCCCTTGATGCGTTGCACCGCCCACTCGGCCGACAATTCGGTGGTGGGAATCCCCCAGACTTTCTCGGTATAGGACTTGAAAAAGGTTTCGAACAGCCGTTTGCCAAACCGGTTCGTCACCCAGTCGGCAAAACTTTTTTCAGGGCGGATTGGTTTGATTTTGTACCGCAGGAAGCTGAGGAACCAGAGGAGGGAGGGGCCTATCCCTGCATTATTAAGCGCATCCTTAATGGCAATCGGATACTTGAAAAACCGCCGGTTATAGTAGATTCGCGACAAACGGGGGGTCCGCTGGAAATCCGACTTCAATGCCGCATGCCACCAGGCTTCCACCTCCCGGTTCTTGGTGAAGAAACGGTGCCCGCCCATATCGAAGCGGTAGCCATGATACTCGGTGGTCCGGGAAATACCCCCCACCACCTCATCCCGCTCAAATACAGTCACCTGATAGTTCTTCTGCACCAACTCCAGCGCCGCCGCTAATCCGGCCGGTCCCGCCCCGAGTACAATGGCGGTTTTTGGTTTCTCTTGATTGATCATTATTAATCTTGCCAGTTATTACGTTGAAACTATTAAGATTTATTATTATTGACCTCTTATGGCTATGATATCAACTAAATATCAACACGCACCGTTCAATCGGAAGGCCGAGCCCGTTTATACGTAAGAACACTACGTAAAATATATTTATACGTAAAATCCCGCCCTCTAGCTGCCTGTTGGAAAACGAGTAGCCGCCGCTGATAAGCGGTGGATGTTCATGGAAAGTCCTGATAAATCGAAGAACCACGCCTTATCAGGCGCGGCTACGAAAGAAATAAACTATTTTTCAACAGGCTGCTTTGGCGTCAATGTCGCCGAGTTAAGCCTGACGCCTCCGGACCTACATCCGCGTGAGGGTTGCCGGATTATGCTTGTAAGGGTCGTGCCAATGCTCGATGAAATCCATCTGCAGCGTATTCTTGTCATCACTGATCGTACCCTCAATATCCAGATCCCCGACACCGGGATTCGACCCTGATCCGGTGAAACTGTTGCCTGATTGGGTGTAGGTTCCACCCAAGTGTCTATGGGTAAGCGCGGCATCATCATACTCCGCCCATGTACCATCAGAACTGAACACCGTCCTGCCATCGCCGCCAGCGCCCCATGTCCCCACTACGCTACTGCCACCCGACCCGCCATCGCTACTATCACAACCCGATACGAGCCCTAAACCGACCAGACTCAACGCCATTATTCCCGCCATGCACGACCACGTCATCACTCTCTTCATCTGCTATCCTTTCGTTTTTACGTTAAAACTATTAAATATTTACAATTATTACGGCTGTATTCAAGAAATAAGTTATATATTTAGGGTTTTTGTCTTTCGAATGCTCATTTTAGTCTTTACCCGAATGAGTTTTTACATTTTAATTAAAAAATAAATTATTGCGCAAAAACACTATGACATTAGCAACCACAGCCAAAGGGGCAGGCGGGCGTCCGCCGAAGTTTCAGGAAATCCGGCGTCCCATTACGGTGACTTTACCTGAACGGATATTGAAAGCACTGGAGCGGGTGAGCCCCGACCGGGCGTTGGCTCTGGTAAAATGCGTTGAGGAGGCCATTGGAACGGGGCATAGAGAGAAAAACCCTGTTGAATTAGTCGAAGTCCTTCCCGGGAAGGCGCTGATTGTGGTGAATTCAAACCGGTCCTTAAGCAGAATCGAATGGCTGCGCATGGTTGAAATTGCACCCGCGCGATATTTGCTGATCTTACCGCCTGGCATGCCGATTGAACGGCTGGAAGTGGAAATGCGTGATGTGATCGAGGGGCTTGAACCCGGGAACGAAGGTGAGCTTATATTGCTGGATCAACTGCAAAAAATGCTCATCCAACATCGCCGACAAAAAAACATTTCGAAGGCTGAGTTGCTCCTGGTGGATGTGCCCCGATGAAATCGTCATTTCGCGAAGCGCTCCGGGCATGGCGATGGCCTCTCCTGGTGGCCTTAATCACGGGGATTGGACTCATCATCAGGCTCTGCATGGCCTGGGCCATGAGGTATCCCGCCTGCAATGGGGACTTCAGCATTATCGGGCTGATGGCCCGGCATATGGCGGAAGGCTCCGACTACCCAATTTTCGCCTATGGAGTCGCGTATATGGGGAGCCTCGAGCCAGCCCTGGCCGCCTTACTGGCCAGGCTCCTGCACGTTGAAGTCTCCGCGTTTATCGTCAATCTCAGTCCCGCCCTGGTCGGAACCCTGCTGCTTCCGCTGCTCTATCTGTTCGGCCGGGAGGCCGGAAGCCGGCGCGCCGGTCTGCTGGCAATGCTCTTCTGCCTGGTCGGTTCCGACACCCTCCTGCATAATTCCGTGGCCCCGCGCGGGGGATACATGAATGTCATGGTGGGGGGCCTGCTCACACTCTGGCTGGCCTGCCGGATTACCGCCCGGGAGTGCCGTGGCGAGTTTGTTTCATGGCGAACGTACCTCTGGATGGGACTGGCCGCAGGTGTGGCCTGGTGGGTGACGCAACTGGTAGCGGTATTCCTGCTGGCCGCTCTCGGAGTCCTTCTCGCGGGATTCCGCTGGAGAATGGTGAGAGTCGGCTTGATCCCGGCCCTTGCGGGGGTTCTGCTTGGAAGCCTCCCTTGGTGGGGCTGGAACATCACCCATCATTGGGGGTCGCTCGATTTCGGTGGAGGCATGGATAAAGTCCCGTTTTCTCAAGGAATAGTCAGTTTCGGGCACATGTTCCTGAGACTGGTCGAAATGGATCCCCTCGCCTCCTGGCGCGGGGCCCCCCGCCTCATCGTGCTGCTGGGACTGTTAGTCGGCTTTGTGGGACTGTTATTACGGAGCCGGGTCCGCAAGACACCGGATGACCGCTTCTTTTTCAAGTTGGGCGCCTTGCTTCTGGCGCTATTTATGATGGCCGTGTACAGCACCTCCGGCTTCTCCCACGTGAATACCACCCGGTATCTACTCCCCCTCTTCCCCGCCGTTGCCATCATGGTGGCGGTCTCCTGCGACTGGCTCATGCACCGCTACCGGCGGCCCTGGGGATGGGCGGCCTTTATCCTGACGATCCCTCCCAACCTCCTGCTGCTCCCCCATATGTTCGACGGCGTGCCGGCGGATCGTTCGCGCTGGGAGATGGCGGCGCAGTTGCAAAAAGAGGTGGCCCCGCTTTGCGACGGGAACTTTGTCGGGGACCTTTACACCACCCATTGGCTGAACTTCGCCTCACATGAACAGCTCTGCCTCGCCACCCTCCCCCTGGAGCGATACGCCCCCTTTGCCCGGCGGGTGGAACTGGCTGAGCGCCGCGCCTATGTGAACGGCTACGGCAATCTGGTCGCCTTCCTGCAGGCTACCAAAAGCACCTCCCGCCATACGATGGTGGGCACCATGAGTATCGATTATGGGCTCATCCCTCCCTCCAACAAATGGCGCTATGTGGAGCCCCGCGACATCCATGGTCCGGCGGTTCTGACGGATTCCATTCTGGATACCGCCTGGGAAACCCTGCTTACACCCGGAACAACCGGAAACCTGTCTTTCGCCTTTGAACATCCCGTACCGTTGTGCGGGATCCGCCTGCTCAGCTTGAACAATGCGTATGCCTGGCAAATTTCTGTTGAGGGGCGAAAGGATGAGACCTCCCCCTGGCAAGTCCTGCTGCCTCCACTGGGAATTACTTCCTGTTTCTGGTCCGGCCCCTACGTCATGATCGATGGGATCCAGTACTTTCAGGAGCTCAGGTTCACCCCACCTGAAGGCGGCCTTCTCGAAGTGCGGCTGCGGCTACACGGGCCAAAAGAAGGCGAAGAGCCCGTCAGGCTCGGCGAGGCGCTTTTCATGGAAGCAGAGGATGCCTCACGGGGGACAGCGGGTGAAGGGTGGGCTACCGCCGACGCCCCGGCCGCCATCGTGGCCCGGAGCGTGACCGCGCTTCAGCAGGAAGGCCTGACCCGGTTCTTCGCACCCCGCTGGCTCGCGGAACGCATTTCGGAGTCGACCTCCAATCTCACCGCAACGGTATTGCCTTCTTTGTTCACCCGCTCCATCCATGAAATGGCCGGGGCGGACTCGCGGGATCCCCTCCCTGTGACCTTTGCCGTGAATACCGGCTTATTCATGGATCCACGGGATGTGCCAAGGAGCCGGGCGGTTCTCCGGACGGCGGAGTTGACATGGCGGGAAATACCCCTGGGCCCGATCACACTCCTGAACGTCATGGCCGACCAGGGCTCCCATGCCGGCTCGATGTATTCACGGCTCTTCTGGACCGAACAGGGCGGCTTCAACGCCACCTTCTCGAAGGAAAAAGCGCAACTGCTATATGAGTCAGCCACCCGGAAGGAGGTGACTGGCGGGACACCCCCTCAGGCCCGCCTCGAAACGCTCAGGGAGGCCGTTCAAGCGTATCCGCCCCATTATCCTGCCCGGCAGGCATTGATCGCTGCATTGAGAGAGAACGCGCTGACTGCGGAGGCGAACTCAAATGCCGCGGTACTGAACGTAATGATTCAACCCGCCATCCCTGCAGTGGCCGCTTTCCGCAATGGGGCTGAATTGCTGGGCGTCACCCTTGATCAGCAGGTCAAGCGGGGGCAAACGATCCCGGTCAGTTACTATTGGAAATGCCGGTCTGACATAAATCCCGGAAAATGGGCGGTCTTCGTCCATATCAAACAACCCAACGGCCTGTTTCAGGATGACCACGTGCTGTTGTCGGAGCTGCCCGTGGAAACCATCCGGTATCAGCCTTTTCCGGAGATCATGGTCGAGCGCCGGAAGGTGACCATTCCCGCAACCGCCAAACCCGGCGACTATGAACTCTGGATTGGAATGCTGGACAGGGGCACCGGCAAACGAGTGGCGGTCACCACCACGCTCCCGAACAAACGGAATGCCACAAAGCTCCCCGTCCATTTAACGATCTTATGAATACAATACTTGTCTTCACTGCCACCTATAACGAAAGCGAGAATATCGCCTCGCTCTGCCATCATGTCCTGGGCTTGAATCCCGGCTACGACATGCTGGTGATTGACGACGACTCCCCCGATGGAACCGGCCGGATTCTTGACGAACTCGCAGCAACCAACCCCCGCCTCAAGGTGGTCCACCGGCCCGGGAAACTGGGTTTGGGAAGTGCCCATGAATGGGCCATGGAGTATGCCGAGACCCAGCATTACGACGCCCTGGTCACCATGGATGCCGATTTTTCCCATAACCCGGATGATATCCCCCGCCTGCTGGCAGCGCTGGGGGACAGGGATTTTGTGACCGGCTCCCGCTACATGGCCGGGGGGTCCTGCAACTACGCGGGCTATCGCCGCATTATCAGCAAACTGGCGAATTGGGGTGCCAGACGCCTGCTGGGCATCTCACTGCACGAAATGACGACGTCGTTCCGGGTCTTCCGGGTGGACTTCCTTCGCCAGGTCGATTTGGGGAAAATCAAATCCAATGGCTATAGTTTTTTCATGGAAATCGTGTTCCGGCTCTCCCGCGTCGGGGCGCGCATGACCGAAGTGCCCATCTGTTTTGAAGACCGCCGGGCCGGTGCCTCCAAGATTCCGCCATTTGAGATTTTCAACGGCCTCAACCACCTGCTCTACCTGACCTGGCTCAGGTTGTTCTGGCGGAAGCCCTGATTCAGAAATGAAGAAATCCAGAGAGGATTTCACGCGCACCGAAGACACGAAAAGAAATGTATGTTTTTTTAAGAAGTCATAGAGAATGAGAGAGGGTATGAAATTCAATGGAGGGCGCTGCTCTGTCCTGCTCCTTACACGGATTTAAGAAGAAGACTTCACCACTAATTCAAGAAATGAAATAAATTCAGATTCAACCGAAGAAATCCCCTTCGAGGAACCTCAGGGCAGGCAAAATGTTGCGGCATTATTAATTCGGGGCGCTCTTTCTGTCGGGTTAAACGGGAACGCGTTATGGTCTTTCCCGAATTAAAAATCCCGCAACGGTTTTTCGGGGGACATTAAAGAATCATAGCGAGATTACGCCCTTGAGATTCTTCATTTCCCCCGATGTCCGGAGAAAACCCGTTTGGCGATTTTTCGTGGCTGGCTATTCATAGAGGAACCTACCGTGCCCATAGCGCGCCAAGCCAGACATGACAAATCGCCAAACATTTTGGGCGTTTTTGGATTTCCTTCATTTCTTAAATTAGTGGTGAAGTCTTCTTGTATTCTTGATCAATTGCTAGCCCTTACGAAGATGACCGGGGGGGACGCCGAAGGCGCGGCGGAAGGCCCGGGAAAAGTTATACGGATCACTGAAGCCAAGCTGATCCGAAACCGCCCGGATCATCAGCCCTGAGTTCTGGATCAGTTCAGCCGCCCGGTTCAGACGCAGGTGCAGCAGATAGCGGCTGGGTCGCTCGCGCCCAAAGCATTGGAACAGCCGGCATAAATAGGCCGGATCCACATGACAGGCTTCGGCCACTTCGTTCAGGTTCCGGATCGCGAGGTAATGATCACCAATGTACTGCCGGCACCGCTGATAGGTGGTAAAGGCACGCGAGGTGGACGCTTCACCGGAGGGGGTCGCCAGATCCCCGATTTTAATGATCAGGTATTGCGCCACCACGGCACACATGCGGTGCCGGTCGGGATGATCATCCCGTCCATGCCGGATCAAATCCTCAAAGATCTGTTGAACCTGCTCAGGCTGCCCCACCCGCACCACCGTCCCGGGCGACAACTGGCATTCATGCATCAAATCCCGCCCCGCCTTCCCGCTCAACACCACAAAATATTTCGTCAGGGGCTGTCCCGGCTCACAGGTGATGCGGTGCTCCATCCCACGGCTGTAGGTGAACACCGTCCCCGTCGTGAGGGGGTGGCTTCGCCCCCGCAAGGTCAGCCGTCCCGCTCCGCGGGCCACAAATTCAATAATGGGATGCGGAAACCCCGTCCGGTGAATCGTGTATTCGGGCCGGCACTGCTCGACCCCGCCGCTGATTACTGTCAGCGGCACCGGATCGGAGGGCTTGAGGCGCAGATAGAACCGTTGCGCCGAAACCACCTGGTCACTGAAATAGGTAGGCTCTGTTTTCATTACAAATCGAGGAAGAGAAGACTTCACCACTGATTTAAGAAATGGAAGAAATCCAGATAAAACACAATATTTTGCGATTTTACTGAATGGCCGGTACGCCATTCAGTAAAATCGCAAAATGGGTTTACCCGGACATTTAAATACATGGATTCAACACACCCGGCTCTTTTCCATTGATTCACAGAAAACCGTTTGGGCGTTTTTGTTGGCGTGTATTCCACGCCGGCACAAATGCCCAAATATTTCTTGTTCGTGTCCTTCGCGGCTTCGCGTGACACCCCTCTTCTCTGAATCTCCTTCATTTCTTAAATTAGTTGAAGTCTTCTTTTTTGTCATAGCGGAGAGTGAAATGGAAGTCAAATAATGACATTTGTGTGTCAAGGGAGGCCATTGGCAGTCACCCGCCACATGATAGGATGACATGAACGAGCAACCAAGGAGCAACTCAAATGACAACATGGATCGGTGGTTTTCCCAAAATCGGTATTCGTCCCACAATTGATGGCCGGCGCAGAGGCGTCCGGGAGTCCCTGGAAAAACAGGTCATGGCCATGGCCCTCACGGCCTCCAAGTTCCTCACCTCGAATCTCAAATATCCCAACGGCCAACCCGTGGAATGCGTCATCGCCGACACCTGTATCGGCGGGGTGACCGAGGCTGCCGCCTGTGCCGACAAGTTCCGCCGTGAAGGCGTGGGGGTATCGCTGACGGTCACCCCCTGCTGGTGCTATGGCAGCGAGACCATGGACATGGATCCCACCATGCCCAAGGCCGTCTGGGGCTTCAACGGGACCGAGCGGCCGGGCGCAGTCTATCTGGCGGCCTGTTTGGCAGGACACAATCAGAAGGGGCTCCCCGCTTTCGGCATCTATGGCCGCGACGTGCAGGATAAGAGCGACACCACCATTCCCGCCGATGTGCAGGAGAAGTTGTTGCGCTTCGCCAAGGCCGGCCTCGCCGTCTCCACGATGCGCGGCAAGTCGTATCTCTCCATGGGCGGCGTCTCCATGGGCATTGCCGGCTCCATTGTGGATCAACCTTTCTTTGAAAGCTACCTGGGGATGCGGGTCGAAAGTATCGACATGTCGGAATTCACACGCCGCATCGACGAGAACATCTTTGACCCGAAGGAGTTCGAGAAGGCCTATGCCTGGACCCGCAAAAACTGCAAGGAAGGCAAGGATATCAACCGCACGCCCCGTGACGCCAAAGGCAAGGATCGCGACTGGCAGACGGTCGTCAAAATGACCATGATTGCCCGCGACCTGATGGAAGGCAATCCCCGTCTGGCTGAACTCGGGTTCGGCGAGGAAGCCCTCGGCCACAACGCGATTGCCGGCGGATTCCAGGGTCAACGGCAGTGGACGGACCATTTTCCGAACGGTGACTTCATGGAAGCCATGCTGACCTCCTCGTTCGACTGGAATGGCACCCGCGCCCCCAAGGTGTTTGCCACGGAAAACGACAGCCTGAACGGCGTCGGCATGCTGTTCGGCTATCTGCTCTCCAATACCGCCCAGATCTTTGCCGATGTCCGGACCTTCTGGAGCCCGGATGCGGTCAAGCGGGTCACCGGACAGAAGCTGACGGGCGCGGCGGCCCACGGCCTGATCCACCTGATCAATTCCGGAGCGGCCACCTTGGACGGAACGGGCGAACAGACCCTCAAGGGCAAGCCGGCCATGAAACCCTTCTGGGATATCTCCGAGGCCGAAGTGGCCAAGTGCCTGAAGGCGACGACCTGGCCTTCTGCCGTGCATGAATACTTCCGGGGCGGCGGCTTCTCGTCCTGCTACCTCTCGCGCGGCGGTATGCCGATGACCATGACGCGGGTCAGCCTGGTCAAGGGACTCGGGCCGATCCTCCAGATTGCCGAAGGCTGGTCGGCGGACATTCCCTCCAAGGTGCACCAGACGCTGAGCGCCCGGACAAACGAGACCTGGCCAACCACCTGGTTTGCCCCGCGGTTGACCGGCAAGGGTGCCTTCAAGGATGTCTACGGAGTCATGAACAACTGGAGTGCGAATCACGGCTCCATCAGTTATGGCCATATTGGAGCCGACCTGATCGCCCTGGCCGCGATGCTGCGGATTCCCGTGGCCATGCATAATGTCGCAGAGGAGAACATCTTCCGGCCCAGCACCTGGGGGCTGTTTGGCGAGCAGGATGCGCAGGGCGCCGATTATCGCGCCTGCCAGAACTTCGGACCGCTCTACGGCTGAGCCAAACGGCGCTGACAGTGCAACGTCCTCCATTTAATAAAATGGGGGGGCGTTTTTTTTGCGACAGGGATCGGAATCCCTCACTACAATTTAAATCCTGTCCGCGTCCACCCTTGCGCCCCTGATTTTTCCCGTGCTTCTTTCCGGAGCCGATACAGCCGTTCGGTAATGCCCCCTTCTTCAAGAAACTTTTTCTCCAGTGCGGACAGCTGATTCCGGGTCAAGTAAAGGGCAAGATTCAGTAACGACAATACGCCATTCGCCGATATCTGGTCCGAAGGGAAAGCCCTCCCGGATCGCTCCCACGCCTCCTTGACCCAGTTGCGGAACTCTGCCAGGGACTTCACCTGCCGCCCTTTCAAATCCAACAACGCCGGGTGCTGGGGTGGCCACTCCTCCAGCTTCTTCTTTTGGAGATATTTCCGGTAGTCTTTGGCCAGTTCATCCAGGCACCCGATCGCAATCCCGGTCAGCTTGATTTCGCTCTTCTTGGAGACGCCGGAGTCAACGGAGCCCTCGGCAATGTTCTGGAAGCCGGATCGCGCGGATTGGACCATCTGGTCATTCGTGCGATCGGAGATCCGCACGAATTTCTCGCAGAACAACACCGTGATGTCGAAGACCAGTTCGGCCAGTTGATACGAAAGCAGCTTCTTGTATCCGCCATGCTTTGGCAGGAGGGCTTCTTTTTCGCGCATATAGGTTGGCTCCCTTTGGACGAATCAAGATCACGGACAAACACAGACAACCACAGACGATCAAGGACGCAATCTATCAGTCCGTGTCTGTCTTTGTCCGTCCGTGTCCGTCCGTGTTGCGAAAACTTTAGCACCTCTTTAATCTAGCTAAAAGATATATATTATCTATTTATTAGATCTACTTTAGAAGGACGTCGTTCGACAGGAAGCCTCTTTACCGGCGGCGGAGGGCCAGGGAGACGCCGAAGAAGCCGCACGCCCAGAGCACGATGGTGGCGCCGGTGGCGGTATTCCAATAGTAGGAGCAGATCAGACCGAGCACGCCCGAGAGCAGGCTCACGATCACAGAGCCGATGACATACCGCCGGGTATTCCAGGCCAGATTCCGGGCGGTGGCGGCGGGCAGGATCAACATCGAGTTGATCACGAGCAAGCCGACCCAGGGGATGCTGACCGAAACCACCACGGCCACCAACACTGCAAAAAGCGCTTCCAGAAGCGCAGTCGGCAGGCCGCGGCTGGAGGCCAGCGACCGGTTCACGCTCACAAAGAAAAAGGCATTGAACAGGAACACCCACACCACCCCGGCCACCACCGACAACACCGTCAGCCCCCCCAGCTCCAGAGGGGTAATCGTCAAAATATCCCCGATCAGATACCGCGAATATCTGGCAAAGCCTCCGCCCCGGGAGAGCAAAACCACCCCCAACGCCACGACAAAGGCCATGACCAGTGCAATACTCGTATCCGCCGGCAAGGCGCTGTAACGCCGCAACAGGAACATTCCCAGCGCCAGGACCACGGCAAAGCCGATAATCATGGCGGAAGGGTTCCCGATGCCGAGCAGGGCCCCCAATGCCACCCCGGTCAGGGCCGAGTGCCCCATGGCCTCTGAAAAGAAGGCCATGTGGTTATTGATCACCAGACAGCCCATCACCGCCAATAAGGGGGTAATCAGCAATATCGCCAGCAGTGCATAATGCATGAAGTCATATTGCGCCCACTCAAAGGGCAGGCTCATCAACAAGGCATGCCACATACTCATAATGGGCCTCTTACCGGTAGGGCACAGGGTTCATGGAGCAATACCGGCAGGAGGGGGCGGCGCCCGTCAAGCTCCGCCTCGGTATACCCGAACCCAAAGGTCTGCCGGATCAGGGGATTGAGCAGCACCTCGCGCGGGAGTCCGTCGCAGAGCACTTTGCGGTTCAATAAAATCATCCGGTCGGAAAATTGGGCAGCGGCCGTCAAGTCATGTGAGACCAGCAGAATAGAAAGATCATATTCCTGACGCATCTTCGACACCGTCTGGTAAAACAGCTCCATCCCGCCCTGATCGAGGGCCGCCACAGGCTCGTCCAGCAGCAACAATTCAGGCACCGGCGTCAGGGCCAGAGCCAGCATGATGCGCTGAAGCTGCCCCACCGAAATATCCGACAAGCGCCGGTTCAACAGCGTCTCGGCCCCGACCAGCTCCAGCTTTTCATGCGCGTCCTGGCGTACCGCCTTTCGGGTCCCCACCCAGAGGGGCCACCGGCTGAGGGTGGCCGCAAACAAATCCAATACGGTCGTCGGCGAGGTCCGGTCCAATTCCAATTTTTGAGGAACGTACCCGATCCGGATCGGCTTGGTGCTCTCGATATTGCCGTGATGGATAAAGCGAAGCGTCCCGGTATGGGCCAATTCGCCCACCATGGCCCGTAATAAGGTCGTTTTACCCGCCCCATTGGGCCCGATCAGGGCGGTAAGCTCCCCGCAATGCATGTGGAGATTGATCTCTTCCAGCACCGACTCCCCTCGCAGCCTGACCCCGAAATCACGCAACCGGGTACAGCATTCGCCGCAGGAACGGATGGGCAGGCGTGGGGATGGAATGGAGTCACTCATGAGGTCAAAAAAGGGTCGCGATTATGGCCGCCAACAATAACACCAGGCCGATCCCGATCAGCAGGCGCCGCCGCGATTGCAGGCGGTTCTGGCCGGTTGGCTCCCCAGCCACAGGCTGCCTCATATAATCTCGTTCGTATAGTCCCATAGAAGATAAACTATAGATTGAAGGAGGAGAGATCAATCACATCTTCGACACATCCGCCGCCGGGGCCAGGGCCTTTTGCTTTGACTCTTCTGGCACTGGTTTCGACGGAGCGAAACCCTCCATCAGGATTGAAATCATGAAAATATCACGTGATTCCCCAATGGAGGGATGCGCTCCGTCGCATCCGCAGCACCAAAACAGGCCTAAACAAAAGCCCCTGGCCGCCGGGACGTCGGCGGCCACCTGTGATCTGTCCCGCGGTTTTATCTGAATTGAACTTTTCTCACTGTCGCACCGCCTGTCTCATCCCTGAGACGCCACCATTTCCTCAAACCTGGAAAGCCCCCGTTATGAACAACAAAAACGGCTTTCCGGAGCCCTTTACGCCCAGAATGTCAACACCCTGTTAAAATGCCAGCCCCCCATTCGCGTGGCACGAGGTATGCTATTTATGTTACTCGACCTGAGGTTGGTGATATTTGAGACGGTGCCTAAGGCGCTATCAAGTTTCAGATCAACTGGCCGACTGGGGCGCCCGGTAGCAGGCAATTGCTCGCCACACTAACCGCGGTTCGCCAGAACCGCGGTTTTCTTTTTGGGAAGGATTTACCACGGAGGAGCGGAGATTTAGAGAGAGAATACAAATATAATGTGGCGGCATTTGTAATTCCGGAGTACCAGAATTAAAAATCCCGCCACGGGTTTCTGGAGTAATGCCACGAGTTATTCAGTGCGTCGAAGGGTTCTCCCGTATTTCTCAAGGAAACCGTGGCGTTTATTTTCTCCACATGTACTCGTGTGGAAAAATTAACGCCACATTTGCATTTTCTTCTCTCTCTGAATCTCCGCTCCTCCGTGGTAAATGCCCCCCTCTGTTACGCAGATTGTAACTGCGTCTGCCCTGGTTCTTTTCGGCTATCCCCTTGACGAGCGCGGTACTGCCATTTATCTTGCCCTCCCTATGAGCACCATCAGATATCCAGCCGAGTGGGAGGAGCAGGACGGCGTATTGCTGGCCTGGCCCCATGCAGGGACCGACTGGCAACCCTATCTCGTCAAAGCCCAGGAAACCTTCGCCCGGATCATGGCCGAGGCCTCCCATCACGGACGGGTGATTGTGGTCACCGCGAGTCCGGCAGAAGTCCACCATTTTCTCCAGCATACCGACGCCCTGACTGACCGGATCCAGTGTTATCCCATCCCTTGTAACGACACCTGGGCCCGCGATTTCGGGCCGATCACGGTTTTCGAGAACCAGCATCCGGTGCTTCTGGACTGCCAATTTACCGGCTGGGGCGGCAAATTCAATGCCACCCTGGATAATCTCATTTCATCAAAACTGAAGGAACACGGCGTATTCGGACCCACCCTTCTGAGGTCGGCCCCCTTCATCCTTGAAGGCGGCAGCATCGAAACCGATGGACAAGGCACCCTCCTCACCACCGCCTCCTGCAATGCCAATGCGAACCGGAATGCCCACATGAGCCGGCAGGATACCAACCAGGCCTTCACCCGGTTTCTCGGCACCTCCCGGGTCTTATGGCTCGAACACGGGTACCTTGCCGGAGACGATACCGATGGCCATATCGACATGCTGGCCCGTTTCGCCCCCCATGACACGATTGTCTATCAGGCCTGCGACCAGGCCGGGGATGAGCACTTCCCGGAACTGACGGCCATGGCCAATGAATTGAGCCGCCTGAGAACCCTGTCCGGGGCCCCCTACCGCCTCCTCCCCTTGCCCTGGCCGGCGGCGCAATACGACGAGGAGCAGCATCGGCTCCCGGTCTCCTATGCCAACTTCCTCATTTTGAATGGGGCCGTGCTGGTCCCCATCTATAATGACCCCTGTGACGCCCACGCGCTCATGGTGATCGGGAAAGCTTATCCCGGGCGGAAGATCATCGGCATTGACTGTTCCACACTCATTCTTCAACATGGTTCTCTGCACTGCGTGACCATGCAACTGCCTAAAGGAACGCTCGCATAGGACGAGAGAGAAAGACTTCACCACTAATTTAAGAAATAAAGGAAATCCCGAGAAGAGTTTTCACACGAAGCCGCGAAGAACGCGAAGGAAATGCAAATGTGGCGTTAATTTTTCCGCACGTGTACATGCGGAGAAAATAAACGCCACGGTTTCTTTGAAGAAATGCAGGGATATGTATTCTTTTCCAATGTCACGGAAGCACCGTTTTGCGATTTTTCTTGGCTGGGAGTCATTTATCAGTCTATCCCAGGAAAATTCACAGACTCACCCAGCCATGACAAATCGCAAAACATTTTGGAGGTCTTTTCGTATCTTCGCGGCTTCGCGTGAGAATCTGAATTCCCTTCATTTCTTAAATTAGTGGTGAAGTCCTCTTCCGGGTGATACGTGCAGGCAAATAGAAAGCAAGTGATTATGAAAACAGCCTTGATCCAGCATGCCTTCGGGCCTGACCGCGCCGCCAATGTCGCCAAAAGCGTGGCGGCCATTCAACAGGCAGCCCAGGCGGGCGCCAAATTGGTGGTGCTCTCGGAACTCCACGCCTCCCTCTATTTCTGTCAGATCGAGGATCCCGGCCTGTGCGGCTTGGCGGAATCCATTCCAGGCCCCCTCACCGACACCTTCGCCCGGGTTGCACGCGAACAGGGCATCGTCCTGGTCGGCTCTTTCTTTGAGCGCCGGGCCGCCGGCCTGTACCACAATACCGCCGTGGTATTTGAGACCGATGGCTCGATTGCCGGCCGGTATCGCAAGATGCATATCCCAGATGATCCGGCCTATTACGAGAAATTCTACTTCACCCCCGGTGATCTCGGGTTCCGGGCCATTCAGACCTCCGTCGGCAAACTAGGCGTCTTGGTCTGTTGGGACCAGTGGTATCCCGAAGCCGCCCGGCTGATGGCCCTGGATGGCGCGGAGTTGTTGATCTATCCCACGGCCATCGGTTGGGAGCCCAGCGACACTCCGGACGAGAAGCAGCGCCAGCTGGACGCCTGGGTGACCAGTCAGCGGGCTCATGCCATTGCCAATGGGGTGCCCGTGCTGAGCGTCAACCGTATCGGATTTGAAGCGTCGCCCGCGGGACGGGGCGGCATCCAGTTCTGGGGCCACAGTTTCGCCGCCGGATGCCAGGGCGAATATATCGCCCGGGCCGACACGGAGCATGAGGCGGTGCTCCTGGCGGAGGTGAATCTGAAACAGAGCGAGGAGGTCCGCCGCATCTGGCCCTTCCTGCGCGACCGACGCATCGACGCCTACGGCGACCTGACGAAGCGCTTCAGGGAAGAGACTTCACCACACAATAAAGAGAACTTTTACCACGGAGAAACGGAGATTTAGAGAGAGAATACAAATACAATGGTGCGGGAATTTAAATTCAGGTGTACCAGAATTTAAATTCCCGCACCGGTTTTCTGGAGTAATACCCGGAGAAAAAAGGCCGAGGATTGACGACACCTCCCTCTCGACGAATTCCTTCAGGAAACCGTGGCGTTTATTTTCTCCACATGTACTCGTGTGGAAAAATTAACGCCGCATTTGCATTTCCCGCTCTCTCTCAATCTCCGCTCCTCCGTGGTAAATCCTCTCCCCCCCATCACAAGGCTTTCTTACCGTTCGCCGGCTAAATCTTCAAACTGATCCGGAAGACCGTTCCGTCGGTCTCGGAAGTTGAAAAATCGACCTTCCCGCCAAGGGACTGTTCGCCGATCACCTTCATGAAATAGGTACCCATTCCCCGCCCCAGTTCGGCATGGGTCGTGAAATTCTGCTGAAAAATCCGCTTGGTGACCTCCGCCGGGATCGCTTGGCGGTTCCACACGGAAAACGTCACGACCGAGCGATTCAGTTCCGCGGAAATACGGACGTCATCGCCCTTCGCAGAGGCCTCCAACGCGTTCATCACCATCCCCCCGAGCACCCGTTGCAGGAGCCAGGAATCCACCTTGAATTTAAGTCCGGCCGTTTTATCCCCCACCAGCAGGCTTTTCCCTTGTGCCACCGGAAAGGCCTGAACGGATTTCGCGACCTCCTTCAATACCTCAGCAACGGCGGTCAGGCGCAACAGTGGAAAAAATTCCCCGCCCGTTTCCTGGACCAGTGCCTTTTGAATCCGGACCTCCTGAGCCAGCTTGATCAAGGCCCCGAAAATATCTTCCGCAAGCATACGGCCGCGCTCCGCATTGGCCGTCAGCATCAACTTGCTCCGGCCCAGCGCCGACGCGATCGTGCTGTTGATCTCGGCAAAAAAGGAGCGTTCCAGAACGGCCCGTCTCTGGTGCGCACTGATATCCTGCATAAACAGGACGACCAGCCGCCGCTCCCCCAAGGTCAGGGGATAGGCCCTCACGCTGAAATACAAATTCTTATTCACGCCCTCTTTACGGACCGCGAGGGAACAGGGACACTCCACCGCCTCGTTACTCCCCAGGCAGGTCATAATGGCCACCACCACGCCGCAGGTGGCGCAATACTCCGTCGTCCCGCAACCGCCCTCATGCTCGGAGGGATGAATGCACTGGAGCGCCTCCCCGGGACGGAGCCCCAGAACCCCACTGACATCCGAGACCCCGATTGCCTTTAAGAACGACTCGTTGGCGACAAGGATCTGCCGCTGCTCATTGAGAATGGCCAGAAACCCGCCCATGGATTTCAACAGGGTGTCAATGACGGGATTCCCCACCATCGACTGGGCGTACTCATGAATTTCCGAATCCGTCATTCGGGCGGCCGGCGCATAGCACGTATCAGGACCTGACGACGTAGTGGTTGAGGTCATAACAGAACTGCTCCCCATTTTTCCGTTAATGGGGAAATATTACCAAAATTGCAGAGATAGGCAATCTTACTAACGTGCCGGAAAGAAGGACTTCAACTGATTTAAGAAATGGAGGAAATCCAGAGAGGCAAACATCAACCGGCACGGGATTTTCGACTGCGGAGTACCTCAGCCAAAAATCCCGAGCCGGTTTCCCTTGTAAAACAAAGCATCTTGAAGGGATGAAGCGATTATTTATCCTGACGTCCGGATAGAACCGTTTGGCGATTTTTCGTGGCTGGCCGCTTACAGAGTGGCGCACGTGGCCACTAAAGAGTCGGGGCAGACATGACAAATCGCCAAACATTTCTTTCACCACACAGGCGTCCCCTGGTGCATGGCGCCTTCGTGATTTCCTTCATTTCTTAAATCAGTGGTGAAGTCTTCTTCAAATGGTCCGTTCGTGGTCCATGAGGGGACCGCCCATGATGGCGGCGCCGCCATCGACGGCGAGAATCTGGCCTGTGATTTTGGCGGCCAACGGACTGAGCAAAAAGGCAGCGGCATTGGCCACGGCCTGCCGGTCCGCAACGGGATCCCAGGGGATAGGACTGGTTTGCGCCCAGATATTGCCGATATGTTCGAACTCAGGAATTTTACTGGCAGCCATGGTGGCCACCGGGCCGGAGGAGATGGCATTCACGCGGATCTTGTCCCGGCCATGACGGCGGGCCAAGGCGCGAACCAGGGCTTCCAACGCCGCCTTGTGGACGCCCATCCAGTTATATTGGGGATAGACATGGTGGGTATCAAACGACAGCGCCACGATTCCGCCGCCATTCGTCAGATGCGGAGCGGCACATTGGCTGATGGTGGCAAGCGAGGCACAACTGATCTGGTAGGACTTGAGGACATCCGCCATGGAGCGGGTATGGAACTCGTTCCCCATGCAGGTCTTAGGGTTGGCATAGGCGATGGAATGCACCACGCCCGCCAGGGAGCCCAGCCCGGCAAAGAGGGCTTCAACCTGGGATTCATCCGACACATCGCAGAAACGCAGGTCCAGTTTGCTTTTTTCCTCAGCGGTCAGAAGTTTGCTGGCGTTAAGATAGCGCTTCTGCACCACCTCGTTTTGCACAGAATAAATCACTTTCCCGCCAAATTGTTCAATCGTGCGGCCGATGAAGTACGCAATGGAGTTCGGGTCAAGCAGTCCCATAACCAGATAAGTTTTGCCCTGTTCAATCATAAGTGAGCTCCTGAATGCAAAGCTTGTTGATAGCAATTGTACCTGACGGGGTCAAGACACAGTATTGACATGCGGAAGCCGTTTTAATACTCTGCCTCGCGTTTTTTGATGGCGGGGTAGCTCAGTGGTAGAGCAGAGGACTCATAAGCCTTTGGTCGTGGGTTCAACTCCCGCTCCCGCCACCATCCTTCGCCCCCCACTTCATTTTTTCATGTCTCCCGCGAACTGGATACGTAATGCGTTGCGCGGTGGACATTGATTCCCGGCTTGATCCGGAAACCCCTCACCCTGACCCTCTCCCCCAAGGGGCGAGGGAATGGATTTTGCACCAGGTCTTCTCCCTCTCCCTTCAGGGGAGAGGGTTGGGGAGAGGGTGTTATCTTTCGGTCCGTTTCCAGGTGCCGCGGAGGTTGCCTTTGCAGAAGCGCAGGAACCCCACAAACAGGGCGGCCTGCATGGCCAGGAAATAGCCCAGCAATTTAAGACCCTTCCGGCCTCTCTTCGTAATCACCACCGCGCTGGCCAGCGCGAGAAGGCATACGGTTGTTAAGTTGATGAGTTGATGAGTTGATGAGGAGGGAGGGGCCTCCGCGTCCTGACTTAACCACCTGACAACTAAACAACCTAACAACGCCCCCCCCGCCACCAACAAATGCGGCGTAAACCACCGGAGCACTTTATGCGACCAGAACATCCAGGCAAAACCCCCATAGCGCGGCAACAGACAGCGCCAGCACAAGGCGAGGGCCTGATAGGCGCCGGCACCGATCCTGACCCTGCGCCGCCATTCGGCCTCAACCGTCGCGGGCAGCTCCTCCACCGCCACCGCCGCCGGCTCATACACCAGTCGCCGGCCCTGTTCCCTCACCTTCATCCCGATCACAAAGTCATCAATGATCGTGTTATCCGGAAAATGCGCCGGAAACAATCCTGCCCTAATCGCATAGATCGCGCCATTGGCGCCCAGACAGGAATCCAGCGCACTCTCCGCAACCTTGAGCCGCGTCTCCAGGCTCCAGTAGGTCGCCTCATCAGCAGCACCGGCGCCGACAGAGCGGCGCCCTCCATTTTTTTTCGATGGAGGGTTTTGCTCTGTCAAAACCAATCGCCCACATACCCCGCCGACGGCCGGATCCGCCAAGGGCGCCACCAGGCGGCGCAGGGCATCCGGAGCGAACATGGTATTGGCGTCGGTGAAAACCAGGAGGTGCTCCTCAAGGTGGCGTTCGACGCCTGCCCGAAGTAGCCTTGGCGTAGGCGGGTCCTCGGCCTGCCGTGAGCGAGTCGAACGGCGAACGTATTCGCCCGCCAGTTGTCCCTCAGCCGCCGGGACGTCGGCTGCCACCCCATTCCGGTCTGCCCACTGCCCACCCTGGCCTCCATAGCCTTGGCGACGGAGGCTGCCCACTGTCCCCTGACTCGCAACTAACTTCTTCAACATCACCGTCTTGCCATGGTTTTCCGGGGAGATGATGATGTGGACATTGGAGTGGGACTGGGCCCAGCCGAGAGCGATTTCGGCAGTGCGGTCGGAGCCGCCATCGATCCCGGCGAAGACATGAATGCGGTCAGCGGGATAATCCAGCGCCGCCAGATTCTCCAGCCGCTGGCGGATGACGGATTCTTCGTTGTGGGCGGAGAAGAGGATAGCAACCACAGGCAGTTCTTTTTGCTCCGATGTGGGAGGGGCGCTATGCGCCGCGACTTTGCGCCCCAACCACAGCACCAAGGCCGGATATACCAGCCAGGTGTAAACCAGCACCCCCATCACCACTATGAATGCAATGACCATAAACGTTGTTTATTACCAAGAGAACATGGGAAAAGAAAGACTTCACCACTAATTCGGGAAAATAAAGAAATCCAGAGACGCCCAAAATGTTTTGCGATTTGTCATGGCTGGGTGGGTCCGTGAATGTTCCAAGGACAGACTGAAAAATGACTCCCAGCCAAGAAAAATCGCAAAACGGTGTTCCAGGAACATAGAAGAAAATACAAATCCTTCGCCTATTCCCCGAATTAACCAGAAACCCGTGGCGTTTATTTTCTCCGCATGTACCCGTGCGGAAAAATTAACGCCACATTTGCATTTTCTTTGCGAGCTTCGCGACTTCTGTTCAAACTCTTTTCTTAATCTGGATTTCTTCATTTCCCAAATTAGTGGTGAGGTCCCCTCTTCTCTTCACGACTTTAGCCGGAATGCCCACCACGGTGGCGCCGGCAGGGACGTCATCCAATACCACGGCATTGGCGCCGACTTTGGCGCCATTACCAAGCGAAATAGCGCCGATGATCTTGGCCCCGGCACCGACAAACACCTGGTCACCCAGAACCGGTGAGGCCCCTTTTTCCGCGCCGATGGTCACCTGATGCTCGAGGACCACGTTGCGCCCCCCCTTGACCGAGGTATTGATGACCACGCCGATACTGTGCACCAGGACGAATCCCTCGCCGAAGTCGGCTCCCCGCCCGATGATACACCCTCCCATGACAATAAGTTTATTGAAAAGCATGGCGAGCGGAGCGAGGTGATGGTGCTGCGCCCACTGCATCCAGCGATAGAGAATCATCGCGGTGGAACCATCGGTCAGACGCGCCTTCACGACGTTGCGCAGGGAGTCATCCCCGTACAACCACCGCGCCTTCGCGCGCATATCGGACCGGATTAGGGTAAACAGGTTCATAAGGGGTATTGGTTATCAGTTATTGGTTAACAGGGCAAGGATTTCGCCCACCTTTGCGGTCCAAGTCTCGCTGGCCATCGAGTCACTGACCGCCCTGCGTCCCTGTGGCGAAAGCGGTCGTTCCAACACCCGCCTCACCTTCGCCACAAACTCATCATGATCATGAGCCACCTGCACGGGGGGCGGGGGGGCCATTCCAGGTGTGGGGCGGATGTCCCCATCCGCCTCTCGGGCTGGTCCGGGGAAAGGTGGATGAGGACATCCACCCCACACCGCAGGGCAAGGGGTGGCCCCCTCATTCGAGCGCTGGTACCGGGCGACTTCAGGTAAATCAGTGGAAACCACCGGACAACCGGCCGAGAGCATCTCGCGTAGCTTGATGGGATTGACCGAGCGGGTCAGGTCATTCACCACAAAGGGAATGATCCCCACGGTGAAACCGGCCACGTAATCAGGCAATTCAGAGAAGGGTTTTGGCCCCAGCAGCTGGATATTCGAGATGCCCTGCAACCGCGTCACCGCCACATCCGCCTTACCGATAAGAACCATCGTCGCGCGAGGGAATTCCTGCGCAAGCCTCAGGATCAGCTCCTGATCCACCCACTCGGACAGCAGGCCGAAGAAACCGATGGTAGCGGAAGCGGGGTCAGGCGCACTGGATGTGGGGCGGATGTCCTCATCCGCCTCTCGGACTGGTCCAGAGCCAGGCGGATGGGGACATCCGCCCCACACAGGAAACAAATTCCTGTCGAGAGACAAGTTCCTATCAGAAGCCAGGTTCTTACCGGGCCCTGACACCGGTATTTTCGGCACCCCTCTCCTGAAATGCTCCCAATCCACACCATGGGGAATCAACACCGTATGGGGATTGATGGCTTTACAGCGCTCATACAACTCACCGGCAGAGGCAATGACTAGATCAGCATATCGGCAGCACCGTTGATCCATCTCACCCATCATCGCGGAGTCATACATGGCAAAGGCATCCCAGCGGTCGACGCAGTGATACACCACGCGCGGGGCGCGTGGTGAGACCTTAGACTTCAGACCATAGATATTAGACTTATCTGAAGACAAAGCGCCAAGGTGGCGTTCGCCGTCCCGGCGAACGATGTTTTGGCCACTTAGTGACCGCTCCGGGCAATCAGCCGCCGGGACGTCGGCTGCCACCTGTCCTTCGGCCTCTTGCCCTTTGCGCCAGCCGCGCATCGCCTCTGCCAGCACTGGGACATAATTGATCAGGACCGGGTCCGCAAACCCGAGCCGCCATGCCCAGAACCGCATGCTGAGCCGGCAAATCAGTCCGTTGAGACGCCGAACCCGCTCATAGCGAGGGAGCGGAATGAAGAGAGGGGAGAGGATATGGAGAGAAGGAGGGGTCAGTGAGGGGTGAGATGTAAGATGTGAGATGTGGGGAGGCATACTGGATTCTGACTCTGGACTGCCTGCTACCCACTGCCTGCCCTGCATAGCCTTGGCGACGCAGTGCCCACCGCTCACTTCCTCCCTCCGCGCTCCCCGGAGCGAGGCGACGACCTTCCTCACCATCCGGAGGCGGTCTGAGGATGACCCGACGCTGGGGGTGCGCATGCCGGAGCCTTCAATCCAGAGGACACGGTGTCCCTGCCGGACCAGTTCAATGGCAATCCGGTGCTTGCTTGTCGGGTTATCCTTCCCCGCACTCCAGGCATTGGCGATGATAATAAAGTCCATGGCTATTGGTTATCAGTTTAGATTATTTCAAACTCGTTAGTAACTTCAATATCTTCTCTGCCATCTGCCCCCAGGAGACAATCGCGGTATCAGGGACGCGCCTGGACAGGTCACGGGCCAGCATCTCGCGCAGGCCCTCGGCCAGATCCTCCGGACGGCATGACTTCACCACCAGGAAATGATCCTGATTCAGCGGCAATTCCGGGATCGCCCCTGCCGGCGTGGCCACTACCGGCAGTCCGCTCGCCCGCGCCTCCAGCACCACATTCGGCATGCCTTCGCTCCGGCTCGACAAACACAACACATCCGCCCGGTTCATCCACAAGGCCACCTCTTCGCGGGACCGCCGCCCCAGGAAGTGGACCCGGTCGGCAATGCCGAGGTCACGGGCCATGCGCTCAAGCCGGGCGCGCATCGGGCCGGAGCCGATAATGAGAAGGGCCCCGACAGGTTTTTCTCCTCTGGTTGTGGGGCGGATGTCCTCTGTGGGGCGGATGTCCTCTGTGGGGCGGATGTCCTCATCCGCCTCTCCTACTGGCCGGAAGACAGGTGGATGGGGACATCCACCCCACACAGGAGCAGGCAGTGCCGTGGCGAGCGCTGCAAAGGCGCGCAGTAGCACGTCCGGCCCTTTGACGGGGACCAGGTTGCCGACGAAGAGGAGGGTTGTTAAGTGAACTCCCATCGGGCTCTCTCCCCTCAACAACTCAGCAGCTTGACCACTCAACAACTCCTCCCGGCTCCGCACCCGGAACAAGGAGGCATCCACTCCATTCGGCACGACATGCAGCTTTGCGCGGGACACCCCGGCCGCAGCAAGACGGTCGGCCAGCACCTGGGCGACGCAGACAATGCCCTCCGCCTGCGCGCAGGCGTCCAGGATTTTACGCCGGCGCAGGGGGGATTGGAGGTGGAAGGTATCCGAGCCCAGGGCCATGAGCCAAAGGCGGGCACCCGTCCCCCGGATCGCATGAGCGACGGCCACGCCATCCGGGTAGAGCCAGGGAACATAGCAAATGGGAGTGGTTGTTGTGGGGCGGATGTCCTCTGTGGGGCGGATGTCCTCTGTGGGGCGGATGTCCTCATCCGCCTCTCGGACTGGTCCGGGGAAAGGTGGATGGGGACATCCACCCCACACAGGAGCATGGGCTTTATCAAGGTCGTCGAATTCCCCCCTTAACGCGCGAGAGTAAAACCACCAGTTGAGGGAACGACCGAGGAGGGGGAGATAGAAGACGGGGAGGTAGACAGTTGTTATGTTGTTGGGTTGCTGGGCTGTTGAGGAGAGAGAGCCCTTTGGGCTTTCACTTAACAACTTATCAACTGGACAACTTAAAAACTTTTTCGGCACGCCCCAGCGCCGGATCGCAGGCCAGCGCCAAAAACGCCATTCAGGGACAAGGCAGATGTTCAGATAATGGTTATTAGTTATTGGGTGTTGGTTATTGGTTGAATTACCTGATAACGAATAACCATTAACCAATAACTCCTTCGCCATCTCCCGGAATAGGTAGTAGTTGTACAGCCCCCGAGTCGGCTGATCGGGGCGCGGGAATAGGTTGGAGATCGTGATGAGCATGATGATTATAAGTTGTTGTGGGGCGGATGTCCCCATCCGCCTCTCCTGATTGGCTGGAGCAAGGTGGATGGGGACATCCACCCCACACACGAAAGACTCTGCTCCGTCTCAATCAGGCTCGGTCGATAGTCACAATTTCCCCTTGATATGGCCATTCTTGCGCATTTCTCACCAAACCTGCCCTTACTGGATTCTGCCAGACATACTCCCATTTTTCACGATAACTTTCAGAATGCCTGACAACATGATCAAATAAGCCTTCCTGCCACAAGCCTTTACCCTTCTGTTGCTTCGGTGGTTGTGGGGCGGATGTCCTCTGTGGGGCGGATGTCCTCATCCGCCTAGCGGCCTGGCCGGAAGACAGGTGGATGGGGACATCCACCCCACACGCGAAACACTCCGGTTGTTGCGGGGTGGTGGCCCCCATCCGCGTGATCTCAAGAGAAATGCATCGCTTCAGCCCCCGAATCCAGATGCCGAGTTGAAAGCCATCCGGCCCTCGAACAAACAAATGCACATGATCCGGCATGATTACATACCGGCCAACGGCCACAGAGACCCGGCTCATGGCTTCCTCCGCATATTGAATCAGTGCCTGGTGCACCCCATCACTCGCCAATACAGGTTGCCTGTTCATTGTACAGAATGTCACGAAATATAAAGGAGGCGAGTAATCCTGATAAATTTGCGCAAGACGATGTGGCCTGGGATCAAAGGAGGTCATAGTCTGTTTTTTTGTTTGTTTGTGGGGCGGATGTCCCTTGTGGGGCGGATGTCCCCATCCGCCTGTCGGACTGGTCAGATGCCAGGTGGATGGGGACATCCACCCCACACACTGAACCCTGCTCCAGCTCTTGTGGGGCATAAAGCGTTTCATAGCCATCCAACGTAGTCTCCAGGGAATAGTGGGTACGTACGCGCTCCTGGGCCGCCTGTTTTTTCATGGCACTACCCCCGGGATCATTCAACATGGCCGCCAATACTCCCGGCCATTGGCGCTCGTCTACCGGCAGGATGACCCCGCATTTGCCATCCTCAATCACTTCCCTATTGGCCCCCACATCTGTCACGGCCACGGGTACTCCGGCGGCCATCGCCTCCAGCAGCGCAACGGACAACCCTTCACTCCGGGATGGCAGCACAAACACATCCATGGCCGCCAGATAAGGAGCCGGATCGCCCTGAAACCCGGCAAAGATCACCCGGTCGGCCACGCCAAGTTCCTGCGCCTGCCGCTCCAGCGCGTCACGCTCCGGGCCGGCGCCAATGAGAAGGAGATAGACGCCAGCCCCGGAATGATCCGCTCCCTCATCTTTTGGTGTGGGGCGGATGTCCTCATCCGCCTGGAAGCAGCGAGGTGGATGGGGACATCCACCCCACACTTTGTCCCCTGTGCCTTCTGTTGTGGGGCGGATGTCCTCATCCGCCTCTCGGACTAGTCCAGAATCAGGCGGATGAGGACATCCGCCCCACACCGGAGAGCCGTTAAGCGCTGCAAACGCCAATATCAACCGGTCGGCCCCCTTCACCTGCGCCAGCCGTCCAACCGTGCCAACCACCCGTGCATCCACGGGAATTCCCGCCTTAATCCTGAATGCGTCCCTCTGCCCGCCTTGGCCGCCGGAGCCTTGGCGTAGGAGGCTGCCTTCCTTGGCCGCCGGAGCCTTGGCGAAGGAGGCTGCCCTCTGCCCACTGGCCGCCACTCCATTCACCACGACCCGGATGCGTTTGCGGGAAATCCATAACCTGTCCGCCATGACCTCCGCGGTGGCATCGGAGACAGCCACCAGTTCATCGGTAAAGCATGCAAGGAGCCGGGCCCGCAAACGGTCACGCAGCCCGAAGTTATGAACATTCGCTCCATGCTGGGTGTAGATGAGGCGGAGGGGCGGAGGCGTTAAACGTGGCTCATGAGCCGTTGATGGAGAGGAATGAACTGTGGAACGGATGTCCTGTGTGGGGCGGATGTCCTGTGTGGGGCGGATGTCCTGTGTGGGGCGGATGTCCCCATCCGCCTGGCGACTCGGGACAGCAGAAGGCGGATGGGGACATCCGCCCCACACCGTGGTCCTGGACGTTTTCCTCATCAGCTTCACCAGCACCCCGTATTGCCAGGCGGCAAGATTGTGGGTGTGGAGGACAACCGGCGTACGCCGGTTGTCAATACAACCCAACAACTCTCCCCGGATCCGCCGGACGGCGGCAAGGTCGAAGGGCCAGCGGGAGCGCTTGGCCCCAACACACACAACCACTTCCGGCATTTGCGACGCTGAACCCTGAACCCTGAACCCTGCCCCCTCCTTCACCTGCCCCGCCAACTCGCCTGAGTCATCCAGACAGCAGATCCGCGTTGAACCGGGGTGACGGGCATTCCGGGCATTCGTCCAATCGACCACCAGCCGCTCCAACCCCCCCGGGGCGAGCGATATCACAAGATGAAGAACGTGAGTAAAATTCACTTCTTGAGTTAATCAACCTGAAAGAAGCAGTTCAACTACGAAACACGCGAAAGACGCGAAAATAATATGTTGAAAAGGGAAGAGTTCTGCTCACGTCATGAAGATTTTACCACGGAGGAATGGAGAGTGCGCAACGTCCTGTTACCGCCCCGTTTACTCCCGGGAAGACGTTTCACGAATTTCTCATAGGGCAGGGCTGCTGTCGCAGTCAGTTGTTAAGTTGTTATGTTGTTAAGGACAATAATAGGGAGGCCGCAGGACGTTTACTTATCAACTGAGCAACCTGACAACGCAGCAACTCTCCCCACCTCTCTCTCGCCTTTTCTCCGCCTGCCCTGCGAAGCACGGTATTTCCGGGCGAAGCAGGGTGTCTCCAGCGAAGCGGGTGGTAAGTGAGGTAAGATGCGAAACGTGAGTTGTGAAACGTAAGGTAGCGTTCGGCGCCTGCCCGACGTAGCCTTGGCGTAGGCGGGTCCTCGGCCTGCCGTGAGCCTGTCGAACAGCGAACGATTCTTGTCCTTTTAGAGACTACTCACAGACATCAGCCGCCGAGGACGCCGGCTGCCACCCAGATCTAACATCTCACGTCTTACCTTGCCATCAGCCGCCGAGGACGCCGGCTGCCACCTGTGCTTCGCGCTTCAGTTTTCTCTAAGGTGGCGTTCGGCGTCCTCGACGAACGATTCTTGTCCTTTAGAGACTACTCACAGACATCAGCCGCCGAGGACGCCGGCTGCCACCTGTGCTTCGCGCACCTGGGCTTCGCGCTGGGGTTCACTTGGGCAAACAACCCAGGGCCAATCTTCGGGGAACTTGCACAAGTGGGCGCGGACTGGATTCATACGGATGTAATGGGCCTTCTCCACAAACTCATCATCATTGCGCAATCGATGATCAAAGAAATTACTTTGCCATTTAATTCCACAACGTTTCGCCGTGATAGTCTTCCACGCCGAAATTGTGCGACTCATCCCGGGCTCATCAGGAAAGGAGGCGATCATATGAAGGTGATCAGGCATAACCACGAGCAAACTCATCCCCCAGCGGCATTCATCATGATACCGGCGGGCAGCCTCCAGGACTAGCGGCGCCAGGGAGGGCCCGGTCAATGAACAGGGAGTATCCCGATCAACACGAACTCGAACATGGAACAGGGCCCCAATAGGAACCCATCCGGGCGTCTTGTGGGATAGCACGCCCTTTAATGCGACTGGAGTCTGTTTTTTAGGGTTTTCAATTAGGCTCACACATAGATCTATATACGGCTAAAGATAGCTAGTCAATAGATCATTACGACGTGAGACGTGAGATGTGGAACGTTAGGGTTGCGACTTGTCCGCCGTAGATTCGGAGGCGGGCGTCCTCGGCGAACGATTCTTCGCCCATGTCGTCAATCAGCCGCCGAGGACGCCGGCTGCCACCTAATCAATCAGCCGCCGAGGACGCCGGCTGCCACCTAATCAATCAGCCGCCGGGGACTCTACTACGTAGCGAAGGTCCGCTACTTCGAAGAGTTGTAACGCCGGCTGCTACCCAATCAGATGGGGTCGTTTAGGCGGCAGAAATACAGAACGGCTTTCTGATCCGCTCCTCCAGCGCCTTCTGCCTGACGACCTGGTCCACATTCGCCGCGCGGAGCGACTCCTCCACAAAATCGACATATTGATCCATGGAGAGATGAGGCGGGAAGCGAGAGGCAGGGAGCAATGAAACGGGAGCCGGCAAATCTGATGCGGCCGATGAAGGAGTTGGGTTCATGTATTTTTCAATCCTTCCACCTGTTCGCGAATAAGTTCGAAACTCTTGATGGATCCAAACTGACGGCATAGGGGGCGAAGATCCGATTCTAAATCCAAATTATTGAGCACGCTCAAATAGGCGATATCAGCCAGATCCTTGCCCATGCGACGCGGGATGTCCTGGGATAAGGCAAATATTTTCATCGCCAGCAGATCTTTGAGCGCCGGTATCCTGAGCGTGCAGCCATGCACGTTGCCAGAAATGGCATTGGCGAGAAGGGACTGCATCGTATCAGGGCTCACGCGTAGAAAATCCACACGGACAGGCATGTCAGGGGCACTGAAGAATGCCACATTTTCTTCAATTACGATATTCGTAAATCCTGCTTGCTTCATGATGTTTTTCACCACATCAAGCTGTTCCGCCGCAATCATGAAATCCACATCCAGAGTGTTACGGGTATAGCCATGATAATTGACAGCAAATCCACCGATCAGGAGGCAATCCACACCGGCAGCGGCAATCTGATGCGACGCAATATCAAGGATGGCTTTCAGATTTATCATACTCAGGAATTATGTAGTCTTTATAGCATGAGCGCAAGCCCCCAAGACGTAAGATGTGAAACGGAAGAGGCGTATCTCAAGGTGGCGTTCGGCTTGTCCGCCGTAGTACCGGAGGCGGGCGTCCTCGACGAACGATTCTTGCGCCCAGCTATCGTCCATCAGCCGCCGAGACGCCGGCTGCCACCTGTGCTTCGCGCTCACTGATTACTGCCCACCCTGGCCTCCGTAGCCTTGGCGCAGGAGGCTGCTCCCTGCTCACTGCTCCCTGCCCACTCCTACTTGCTCCCCTCCAGCCAATCCACGACCACGGGCTTATTCACCGCTTCGTCCATGAGCTGGCGGGTCGCCTGCATCATCGCCTTGGTCTCGGAGAGCTGATTGATCAGGGACTCCACGGCCTTGGGATCGGACAACGAGCCAGCGGTAACCGCCTTATCCCCTGCGCCCGCGGCCGCTGCTCCGCTCCCCGTCCCCGGCAGGACGATGCCACGGCTTTCCGAGACCTGCCGGATGGTATCCTGGGCACTCTTCACCGTCTTCACCATCTCCGCCGTGTTCAGCGTGCCGGGGATGCCGTTGATATTGGCCAGGGCATCTTCCAACGCCTTCCGGATCACACTCACATCCGACATCACCGTCCCCATCTGGCTCGATGTCGCGATCGTGTTCTTGATCCGCTGCGCCGCACCGGCCGCGCTATTGGCCTGTGACCGCGCGCCACTGGCCCGCTGGGCCGCCGCCGAGGCCGACCCGCCGACCTTCACGACATCCGCCTCAATCGACGCAATCCGTCCAAAGACCGTCTCGGTGCCCGCGCTATCGGTCGCCGCACCCAGTGCCCCCTCGACCATGGAATAGATATTCGAACTCAGGACCGACACCGTCGTCAGATTTGCATCCATGGCCGTCACGGCCCCCAGCGTATTGCTGACACTCTGCAACGACCCCATGGTTCCGGTAAACGAGGCCAGGGTATTGCTGATCGTCAGGGTCACATCCTTCAGCTCAGTCATGCCGGACGCCAGCCCCGTCAATTGGCCGGACATATTGGTCAACGCCACAATCTGCCCGATCGAGTTGGTCAGCACCGCCACCTGCGACCCCATGTTCGTAAGCGCCCCCAGCTGACCGATCGCCGCCACCACCCCGGCCATGTCATTGGACAGACTACCCAAGGCGCCTACGGCATTCGTCAAGTAGAGCATCTGGGCATTCAGATTGGTAAGGCCCGCGACCTGCTCCCCGATATTCGTCAGCCCGGAAAGCTGGTTAAACGCATTGGTCATCATCCCGAGTTGCGCCATGGCATTGGTGAGGTAACTCATCTGGCCCGCCAGATTGGTCATGCCGGAGATCTGACTGATCGAGTTCGTCATCTGCGCCACCTGCTCGCTGATATTCGTCATGCCACTCAACTGGCTGATGATATTCGTCAGGTAGTTCATCTGGCTTGCCAGGTTCGTCATCCCGCTGATCTGACTGATCGAGTTCGTCATCTGCCCCACCTGTTCGCTGATGTTGGTCATGCCGCTCAGCTGGCTGATGATGTTCGTCAGATAGTTCATCTGGCTCGACAGATTCGTCATCCCCGAGATCAGACTGATCGAGTTCGTCATCTGGGCCACCTGGTCACTGATGTTAGTCAGGCCGGTCAGCTGGCTGATGATATTCGTCAGATAGTTCATCTGGCTCGGCAGATTTGTCATCCCGGAGATCAGGCCCATCGAGTTCGTTAAAGACCCGATCTGGGAACTGATATTTGTCAGGCCGTTCATCTGCGCTTCGATATTCGTCAACCCGCTCATCTGCGACAGCAGATTCGTTAAATAGCCTACCTGATCAGGAATATTCGTAAGACCTGACAACTGGGCGATCGAATTGGTCATCGCCGCCACCTGGGCGTTGATATTCGTCAGCCCGGTCAGCTGGCTGATCACGTTCGTCAGATAGTTCATCTGACTCGGCAGATTTGTCATCCCGGAGATCTGACTGATCGAATTCGTCATCTGTGCCACCTGGTCGCTGATATTCGTCAGGCCGGTCAACTGGCTGATCACGTTCGTCAGATAGTTCATCTGACTCGGCAGATTTGTCATCCCG